>JAYNKS010000122.1:2305-5097 GCA_038111345.1 Gammaproteobacteria bacterium
AACAGGCCGTTGCGTCTCTAGAGCGCTAGAAAAGGAGAGAATAAGAATGGCTACAGTAGAAACTTGGGCAACGGAGAAACTCTCCGAGTACACCGCCATTTACCCGTTTGTGGGTACGGAATGGCTCTGGCTTATTGTCGCGGTCGTGTTTTGGCTCTGGTGGCACTTCAAAACAAGCGCTAAGGAAACCGAAGAGCACAATCGGATAAAAAGCCGAGGTCTCGAGGCCGGCAGTTACGATGGGCAGAAATCGGACTGGTGAGCGGCATCAATAGCTGTATGCGGTAACGGACAAGGGCGCCTCTGGGCGCCCTTGTTCATCTTTTTTTAAAACACCTTCCGCGCAACAGGCCATCATGGAATCAGACCACAAACGTCGACCCAGCAGAATGATTAACGTGCCGTTTCCGCCGGCAAAGTACGGCTTGTGGATCGCCATTGGCTTGATATGCGCGATCCTGCTCTTACGCTATATCGGGATTCTGGGCTCCTAGAACCGCTAGAGTCGGGCGGTTCAGAGCGGCTGCGGTTGGGGAGAGTCGTTTGGCCCGAGCGCCGACTTTCCATTCAGAGGATCGAAAAGCAGCCCGCATCCAGATGGGTGTCTCCGTAGCGATAATACCGACCATAGAGATGGCATCGGAGCGCATCGCGTGTAACACCAGCGCCAAGCCCATCAGGTTTGGTAAGCCAACCGAGGTTCATTCCGGATTGGTGTCATGCCCAATAAGTAGGCAACCGGTTTCGGTGCGTGAGTTATGAAAGGTACCTGGTGCATAACTCACAAAGTCGCCTTTCTTCAGAACGGTGCCATCGCTTTCGATCAGCTCGCCCTCGAGAATGAGGTATTCCTCGCACTTGGCGTGTTCATGAGGAATGGATGCGGATCCGGGTTCCATGCGCATGACATACCAGCCGGTGCCGCGCTCACGATCGTAGCTGATATTCAGTAGAGAAATATCCGGCTGGACTTCGCCTTCCAGGTCATACTCACCAAACGGTGAGTTATAGAGATTGATCACTCGTCGGGGGCCTCGCCAGATTGTTTCATCGATTTTTGACATGGTTTATTTCCTTGCGAATGCGCGCGGCGCGCTGGCCAATACGCTTGGCTCCTTTTACATCTGACTCATCATAGCGCTCAATCCTCGCGGGCGCTGGATAGATTGGATACGTTATTTGATGGGTTCCGAGGCCGTGGACCGGTTGAAATCGTCGTCGTGACGCCGCAGCGAAGCAGCGCCAATTGCGTTCCCCCGTTTAAAAGATTAGGGTTTTGTATCCGCCCTGGCGGGCGTGGTTTAAAACAGGAGGGACATAATGAGGACGAGGGTAGCGGTTATCGGGGCAGGACCGAGTGGGCTGGCGCAATTGAGAGCGTTCCAGTCAGCAGGAGCAAAGGGGGCAGAGATCCCAGAGGTCGTTTGTTTTGAGCGTCAATCCAACTGGGGAGGGATCTGGAATTATACGTGGCGAACCGGCACGGACGAGTATGGCGAGCCGGTTCACTGCAGCATGTACCGCTATCTCTGGTCGAACGGACCGAAGGAATGTCTGGAGTTTGCCGACTACACGTTCGAGGAGCATTTTGGGCGACCGATCGCTTCTTACCCACCGCGCGCTGTTCTTTGGGATTACATCAAGGGTCGGGTTGAGAAAGCGGGCGTGCGCGAGCAGATCCGGTTTTCGACCCCAGTCCGAAGCGTGGTCTACAACGATGCTGAAGATCATTTCGTGGTCAGCGCGCACAATTTGCCGGAGGATCGGATCTACACCGAGATCTTCGATTACGTCATTGTGGCTACCGGTCACTTTTCAACGCCGAATATACCCAGCTTCGAAGGGCTTGAAACCTTCAACGGGCGGGTGATGCATGCGCATGACTTCCGCGACGCGCTCGAATTTAAGGACAAGGAGATCCTCATTATCGGAACCAGCTACTCGGCCGAGGATATTGGGTCGCAATGCTACAAATATGGGGCGAAATCGATCACGGTATCCCACAGAACAGCGCCAATAGGCTTTCATTGGCCGGACAACTGGCAGGAAGTGCCTATCTTGACGCGAGTGGAGAACAACACCTGCCACTTCAAAGATGGCTCAAGCAAGCAGATCGACGCCATTATTATGTGCACGGGTTATCTCCATCACTTCCCGTTTTTACCGGACGAACTGCGATTGCAGACGAACAATCGCCTGTGGCCACTCGGCTTGTACAAAGGGATTTTCTGGGAGCCTAACCCGAAGCTCATGTACCTTGGAATGCAGGACCAGTTCTACACTTTCAATATGTTTGATGCGCAAGCCTGGTACGCTCGTGACTACGTGCTTGGACGAATCGAACTTCCCGATCTTGGCGTCATGCAAGCGCATAGCCAGCGCTGGCGCGAGCGCGAGGAGACCCTTTCTGACGACGAGCAGATGATTTGGTTCCAAGGCGATTACGTGCAGGAACTGATTAATGAAACGGACTATCCGAATTTCGACGTCGAGGGGGTAAACAAGACATTCCTCGAGTGGGAGCACCATAAGCATGAGGACATCATGGGCTTTCGAGACAATGCCTATCGGTCGCTGATGACTGGAAACATGCAACCCAAGCATCACACACCCTGGCTTGAGGCTATGGATGATTCGATGGATGCATACCTCACATCGACCTGATTTCGGGACAGGGGTGGGTAAAGGTGTCCGTCAGACAGGCATCTGCCGAGATATTTCCCTGTAGGAAACATTATTTCTGGTAATTGAATTTAGTTCTAATTGGGCGTAGTCTGTCGGGACTGAATTCA
>JAYNKS010000122.1:5107-5513 GCA_038111345.1 Gammaproteobacteria bacterium
ATCTCTTATCCGGGGTCTTCTTATGTGTGGAATTGCGGGCGTGATGTATCGTGGAAACCAGGCGTTTGACACCGGTGACGCGCTGATTCGAATGCTGGACGGTTGTCAGCATCGTGGTCCGGACTCAACCGGCTTTGCGCTTTATGCGCCCGAGGCTACCGGGCGATTGAAGCTTCGCTTTTTCATCGATCCACAGACTTCGACCGATCGGGATAGTGCCATTGCGGCAATCCGGGCGCGCTTGGTTGATCTGGGAGCGAAGATTGAAGAGGAGGCTCAGGCCGGCGACAACTACCGCGTGACGGTCCATTTCGATGGTGATGTGCAGAAGCTTTCCTATGAAATGGAGCACGCCGCCAAAGTGATCTCGATCGGAACAAGCCTTGAGATCGTTAAGGATATTGGC
>JAYNKS010000123.1:0-1370 GCA_038111345.1 Gammaproteobacteria bacterium
ATCAAAGGCCGCTATGCCTTGTGCACGATGTGTGTAGGTGTAGGACAAGGTATTGCGCTGATTATCGAGCGGGTCTAAGAGCTGCCCGGCACCCCACTCCCCAATATGGGCATTAACGAAAAAGCGACTGTCATCATAGGCGCCGGGATGGTGGGCGTGTCCTGCGCCCTCTACCTACAGCGAGCGGGGCATCGGGTCACTCTGGTGGATGCGCACGCCCCCGGCAGTCAGACCAGCTTCGGCAATGCGGCGACCTTCGCAAGTTACGCCTGCATTCCGGTTAATCACCCTAAACTCCTGAAAAGTTTGCCTAGACTGATGACCGGCGACGAGCGGCCGCTTTCGATTTCGCCGCTATACGGTATCAAAATGCTGCCCTGGCTTATTCAGTTCTTGCGACACTGCTCACGGGCTCGCGTCGACGAGACGATCGCCGGCCTGGGCGCGCTGCTGCGCGAATCCGAAACCGCCGCGCTTGATCTGTTCCAAGATGTCGGAGGCTCTGATCTCATCCGCCGAGACGGAACGCTTTATCTTTACTCCACGAACGCGGCTCTGAGTGCAGCCCAAGCAGATATCCGGCGACGTCGCGAACAGGGCGTTCGCATCACAGACCTGGGTCCATCGGATATTCAAAATCTGGAGCCGCATCTGAACTCGGGATTCGCCGGCGGGATTCTTTACGATGATGGATTTCACCTACTGAGCCCCCAGACCATGATCACCCGCATGACCGAGCACTTTGTTGCGAATGGCGGTCTCTGGCGTAACGAGCGCATCAAATCGATTGATCAACAATACGCTGACCAGGTTTCAGTCCGGGGCGAAACACAGTCATTTACGACTCGCCAAGTCGTTATTGCGGCGGGGGCATGGTCAACCCAAATTGGAGGCGGACTGATTGACCCCCTGCCTCTGGAAACAGAGCGGGGCTATCACGTGATGTTTCCAAACGACGCAGCCCTACTCACGCGACCGGTGGGCCTGGCGGATGCGGGCCTCTACATTTCACCGCTCGCAGATGGGCTTCGCGCCGCCGGCACGGTCGAGCTGGCCGGCTTGTCTGCACCGATCAATCAACGCCGACTTCAGTACATCCGAAGAATGGTCAAAAGAGCGCTTCCGGGATCGGGGGAGAGCGGCTCAACCTGGCTAGGATTCAGACCGACCCTGCCAGACAGCCTTCCGGTCATCGGCCGATCGACCCGGCACCGGTCCGTCATTTATGCCTTTGGGCATCAGCACGTCGGGATCACATTGGGCGGCATCACCGGCAAATTGGTGCAGCAACTGATCGATCACCAGCGTCCGCAGGTTGATCTGGCGCCTTATCGCCCAGAGCGGTTTGCTCGCTAGGCCAGCAAATCAAA
>JAYNKS010000123.1:1380-5507 GCA_038111345.1 Gammaproteobacteria bacterium
CCCCCCCCCCCACCACCCCCGCCCCCCGGAGGCACTGGCCCCTCACCGCCCCCCCCCCAGAGCGCGCCCCCCCACCCCCACACACCCGGCTCGACGATACATCCGGGTCGCTCGCTCCAGTTGCTCGATCTCCACGAACTCGTTGAGAGAGTGCGCCTGACTTAACGATCCCGGTCCGCAAATTACCGAAGGGCTTTTTAGGTTAGGGGCGTCGGTCGATCCGGGGAAGGCTTGCGGCTGAGCCTGCCGGCCAGCCCATTCCGCCGTCGATCTCAGCAGGGACTGGACTACCGGCGCCTCGACGGAAAGGTCATTCGCTGGAATATCCCAAGACGGTTCGCTCAACTCATAGCGAAACCCGGGGTCTGATTCACGCAGCGGATCCAGTCGCCGCTCAATATCCCGACGCACATCATCAGCAGATCCGGTACCGCACTGGCCAACTCGCCTCCTCGAATAACGCCGGGGCTATATCGGCCGTGCCCACAAAGCGGGTGCGGCTCTCGAGCCGCCAGTTCCTCATTGTAATCAGCCATGGCGTTGATCACTCGCGCCATTCGCTCAATCGCGTTTTCGCCCTGTTCGGGGATGCTCGAGTGCACGGCTTTGCCAAAGGTACGGATAAAAAGGCCGTACTGTCCCTTGTGGGCGGGGCAGACGGCAAGATCAGAAGGCTCGCCGATAATGCAATGATCGACTCGGGGCCCGTTGAGCCCGATCTCTCTCGATCCGGCCATCTGCCACTCTTCGTCGGCAACGCCACAAAGCAGCAGCGAACCGTCAAGCATCACATCGGCCTCTCGAAGCACGCGAACTACCTCAAGGTAACAGGCGAGCCCCGCTTTCATGTCACAGGATCCGCGACCATAGATACGGCCGTCGCGTTCAATGGGATTAAAGGGGTCGTCGTAGCCATCGGTCGGCACAGTATCGAGATGGCCGCATAGCATCAGCGCAGGGCCTTTATGGCGCCCCGCGTGCTCGCCAAAGACATTGGGCCGACCCGGCGCCGCTTCACGCGAACTGACCGCCAGACCCAGGCCAGCCATTTCACCGAGATAGTAGTCAGCGATCTCTTGTTCGCGGCGTCCCGGGCCGGGATCTCCAGCCATCGGATTCTCACTGGGGATGGCGATCATCTCTTTCAGCCATCGCTTGATGGATTCCTCAGATATCAGCGAACAAGCCTGATCCCACTGTTCTTTACGTTCCGGTTTAATAAGGATTCTCCTTTGTTCCCATACCTAAGCGCCCAATCGTAGTCGACGCCGAAAACGATCGCCATAGCAACGATCCTGCACCCAGATGCTACACTCGCCGTCCCCATTTAGGACAGGTTGTGGAGCAAATGACGTATCTAGCCGAATACGGGCTTTTTCTAGCCAAGATTGCCACGGTAGCCATCGCTATCTTGGGCGTAATGGTCGCCATCATGGGCATGGCGATGCGCAATCGCCATGCTCCGAATGAACAGATCGACGTTAAGAAAATCAACGATCGCTACCGCGACATGGCCGAGGCGGTTGAGATGGCCACGCTGTCGCCGGCTCAAGCTAAAAAGAAAACGAAAGAAACGAAAAAGCAGCGAAAAGCGGAGGCCAAAGCCGAGAAAAAAGAGTCCTCCGATCCGAAAAAACGGGTGTTTGTGCTCAACTTCAACGGCGATATCCGCGCGAGCGAAGTCGCGCTTCTTCGAGAGGAAGTTACCGCGATTTTGGTGAGTCCGCGCGAGGGTGACGAAGTCGTGCTGCGTCTGGAAAGCGCCGGCGGAATGGTTCATGCCTACGGCCTGGCGGCATCACAAATGATGCGCTTGCGTGAGGCAGGTGTGCACCTTACCGTGTCCGTGGATAAGATCGCTGCCAGCGGTGGCTACCTAATGGCGTGCGTCGCCCATCGAATCATAGCCGCCCCCTTTGCCATTATTGGATCGATTGGGGTCGTCGCAGAGATGCCCAACTTCAATCGCTTACTGAAAAAGCATGATATTGACTACGAGCAAATCGCCGCCGGGGAATATAAGCGGACCGTCACCATGCTCGGTGAGACGACCGACAAGGCTCGGGCAAAAGTAAAGGACGAAGTGGAGCAAACCCATCTGCTCTTCAAGGACTTTGTTAAGGAACAACGACCTATTGTTGATCTGGATACCGTAGCCACAGGCGAGCATTGGCTGGGCACTCAAGCCCACTCCCTTCGGCTGGTAGATGAGTTGCGCACCAGCGATGATTACCTGATGAGCCTGAGGGAATCCGCGGATATTTATGAAGTGGAGTTCTCCGTTAAGCGTAAAGTGCTTGATCGGTTGTCGGGATTACTGGGCCGCCTGAGCAGTCAGGCGTGGCCGAGCGACACCTCAAGCGCGTATACCCGTCTCTCCTAACGGCAACAACAGTTATCTTCAGAAAAGCGCCGACACATGATTTACCAGCTGGGCCATCAGATTCCGTCGATCGCTGAGGGTGTGTATGTCGCACCCAGCGCCGACATCATCGGTTCGGTGATTCTCAAAGAACAGTCCAGCGTCTGGTTTGGCGCCGTTCTTCGAGGGGACAACGACACGATCACGGTCGGTGCCCGAACCAACGTTCAGGACAATACCGTGGTCCACGTCGACAAAGGAATCCCTACGACGATCGGTGACGATGTCTCCATTGGTCATAGCGTGGTGATTCATGGTTGCACCATTGGACATCGGGCGCTCATCGGTAACGGCGCGGTGATTCTGGATTTTGCTGAGATCGGGGAGGATTGTCTCGTCGGGGCTGGCGCGCTAGTCACCCCCGGAAAAAAGTTCCCTCCACGATCCTTAGTAGTAGGCTCCCCAGCCCGAGTTGCCCGCGAGCTAAACGATGAGGAGATCCGCCAGCTCAGTGAGAACGTACAAAGCTATCTGAAGAAAGCAGCACGGTACCCGTCCGAACTAATACCGCTTTAATCCTATCCACCTGTATTCAAGCAGAAGTCTCTGCAACGAGGTCGTCAATGAAAATCGGCTTTATCGGGCTTGGTAATGTCGGCGGCAAGCTCGCCGGCAGTTTGATTCGAAACGGTTATGACGTCACCGTACGTGACTTGGATAACGCCCTGGAGCAACCCTTTATTGATCAGGGCGCGTCTCGCGGCGAGAGTCCTGCGGCAATAACAAAGAACGTTGATCTTCTGATTACCTGTCTGCCCAGTCCTGCCATCAGCGCGAAGGTCATGGAAGGACCCGAAGGCGCGCTGGAGTCGATGGGTCCGGGAAAGATATGGGCCGAAATGAGCACAACGGATGCGACCGAGATCCGACGTTTAGGGGATAAGGTACAAGCGCAGGGGGGAGAACCCATCGACTGTCCTGTCTCGGGTGGTTGTCATCGTGCGGCGACCGGCAACATTTCCATTTTTGCAGGAACCGAACGCTCCACCTTTGAAAGAGTGCTGCCGGTGCTGACGACGCTTGGGCGGCGAGTGTTGCACACAGGTCCTTTGGGCTCTGCATCGACGCTGAAGGTGATGACCAACTATCTCGCCTCGATTAATCTGGCCTCTCTAGGCGAGGCTCTGATGACCATGCATCGAGCCGGGATTGATCTTGCGACCACTTTTGAGGCCATCCGCATTTCGTCAGGCAACTCCTTCGTGCATGAAACAGAAAGTCAGGTCATCCTCAACGGCAGCCGGGATGTCGGATTCACCATGAATCTTGTGATTAAGGATCTATCCCTTTTCCAGTCCATCGCCGATCGTGCCCAGGTGCCGCTCGAACTATCTCCCTTTCTTCTTGACCTCTTTCGTGATGGACACAAGCGCTATGGCGGAAACGAATGGTCGACCAATATCGTGCGACGCCTGGAGGACGCCTGTAACGATACCCTGTGGGCGCCTGGATTTCCCGCCGAGCTTGTCGATGATGAGCCCGAGGAACCGGGCTACGAAGTCATTCCAAAATCGGCCTAAGACTGCTCGATCACGCTTCACTGCATCGGACTGACCATAGACATGCTGCAGTGCAGCATGTCATACTTTTGCCTCGCTATGCTTCATCTTCGCAACCCCTCAGATGCCCAGCACTGGTGCAACGCCCAGCGTGAGACGGGACGATCGGTGGGGTTCGTGCCCACCATGGGGGCGCTGCATCGCGG
>JAYNKS010000124.1:0-4222 GCA_038111345.1 Gammaproteobacteria bacterium
GGCAAAGAGGCGGGGGTCGAACTCATGCGGGGTGGTTAATGGGTATGAGTATCGAAATTTTAGTTTCCGTTTACGTAAACGTCAATTGAAGTTATACTTAATAGATGCAGGAAAAATCGCTGTCGTCATCCGAATTTGAGAGCGGCTCAGGGGAATTTTCGATATCCGAGCTCGCCAAAGAATTTGATGTGACCACCAGAGCCATCCGATTTTATGAGGACGAAAAACTTCTCATGCCCGGTCGCGTGGGACGGCAGAGGATATACAGCGCGAGAGATCGCGTTCGCTTGAAACTGATACTGCGCGGGAAACGCCTCGGATTTTCCCTGAGCGAGGTCCGGGAAATTATCGATATGTATGACCTCGACTCCGGCGAGGCAGGCCAGTTGAGATATTTCCTCGAAAGAATTAGCCAGCGACGCAAAACGCTCGAACAACAGCGTCATGATATCGAGCTGACGCTTCAAGAGTTAGATCTTATCGAATCACAATGTCAGGGGCGACTTAGCTCCATCAAGTAATCTAACCCTCGTCTGTACGGAATACCCCCGCTAGCATGCAGCAGTCCCCTGCCCAAAGCAGTCCGTTTGTCCAAACTCTGCTTGTTCTGGCCTCGCTGGTTATTGTCGTTGCCGGCCTCAAGGCAGCCGCCTCGATCATCGTGCCACTTTTGATGGCTATTTTTCTGGCGATCATCGCCTCTGCGCCATTGCGTTGGCTTCAGGACCGAGGTCTGCCACTCTGGGCATCTATCAGCGTGGTCTTCATTGTCCTGGTGCTCACTGTAATGATGATCGGGTCTCTGATTGGCGCCTCGGTCAATCAGTTAACCAACGCCCTCCCCAGATACGAAAAACAGCTTAGCGACATGCTTGATCAGGCTGTTGCCTGGATGGGGGCGGTAGGGGTACAGATTCCGGCGGGCGGCGCTATCGACCTTATCAACCCGGGCGCTGCGGCTCGATTTTTTGGGCGTCTGGTCAGTGGATTTGGCGCATTGCTGGCCAACAGTATGCTGATTATCTTCACGGTGCTTTTCATTCTGGTCGAAACCACTGCCTTACCAGCCAAGCTAGTGAGCATCCTCAAAGCACCCGAGGAAACGCTCTCCCAACTCAATCGATTTTTGCAGGGCGTGACACGCTATCTCGTCATCAAGGCAGCCATGAGTTTTATTACGGGCGCGTTGATTGCTATCTACCTTTTGATCTTGGGTGTTGACTTCGCCATCCTGTGGGGTGCGCTCGCCTTTTTTATGAACTTTGTTCCCTATATCGGCTCCATCATAGCGGCCGTACCGGCGGTCGTGCTGGCACTGCTCGATGCCGATCTCGCCACCGCGATGGCGGTTGCCGGCGGCTTTCTAGGCGCCAACATGCTCGTCGGCAACCTCCTGGAACCAAAATTCACGGGCCAAGGCTTGGGTCAGTCAACGCTCGTGGTTTTTTTGTCACTGGTTTTTTGGGGTTGGGTGTTCGGGCCAATCGGCATGCTTCTGTCTACTCCTCTGACGATGCTCATGATGATTGCTCTGGAGACGGATCCGCGAACCCGATGGCTTAGCGTGCTCTTGAGCAATCAAGCGCCTGATCGCCCTGCTGTCGGGCAGGATTGATTGCCCTTCCCTTTTGGTGCCTGCTGCGCTTTTAACGTGGAGGCATCTGCGCACCTGAGCTAATGAAACTGGATGCGCTCAAATCTCCCCGCTACCGACGCTTCTGGTTGGGATCGATTGGTTCAACGGGAGCTTCTCAGCTCTACTTTGTCGGCCTGTCATGGTTAGTATTCAAACTGACAGGCTCGGCAGCGTATCTCGGTCTTCTTGGATTTGCGCTGGCCGCACCCACCATCGTGGCAACCCTGATGGGCGGTTTATTGGCTGATCGAAGGAACCGAGGCCGAATTCTGCTTATCACTTCTTTTCTTGCCGGCGCATGCCTTGCGATACTGACCACGTTAGATGCGACCGGGTGGGTGCAGGTCTGGCACGTTCTTGTTCTCGCCGCCTTGCTGGGCCTGGTCTCTGGATTTGATCTTCCCGCCCGGGTGGCGTTTTTCCCCGCCCTGATTGAGCCCTCCCAAATGATGAGTGCCGTCGCCTTAAGCTCAATCCTCTGGCAGGGAACACGCATGATCTTGCCTGCGATTGGCGGATTGTTGATTGCGGCATTTGACACCTGGCTACTGTTCTTCCTGTGTACGCTGGGTTTTGCCTCCATGAGCTGGATTCTGCTCGGCTTGCAAAATGCTTCCCCGGCCCCAACCGAGCCATCGAATGATCGCAGCCTGGTCTCGGCGATACGATTTATCTGCAAAGAGAAACTCTTTTTCGTGCTAATCGTGATGACCTACATCTCCATGTTTTTCGGAACCGCTTATGTTCAGATCATGCCTGTCTTTGCGGAGCTGCTGGGATCAGGGGAGAAGGGATTTGGCTATCTCATTTCGGCAACCGGAATCGGGTCGGTCTCGGGAACCCTGATCATCAGCCGCTTCCAGCACTCTCCAGCCCTTGGTAAAGCGATGATGGGCGGTGGAGTACTCTTTGTTTTTGCGCTGATCCTGTTTGCGGGAATAACCGGCCTCTACGCCGATACCCCTTGGGGTTTTTATGCGGCCTGCCTTTTTGCCGTCGTCGGCGGCATCGGCGGATCCTGTTTTTTGATCAGCTCGATGACTGTGCTTCAACTCGCTGTGCCGGATCCACTTCGTGGCCGTGTCATGGGCATCCACAGCATTACCTTCAGTCTGATTGCCTTAGGCGGACTGGTACTGGGACCTTTAGCAGAACTTTTCTCGGCACCCGTCGCTGTCTTATTTGGCGCAGGCGTGGTGGGCTTCAGCCTTATTTTCTTTTCGGTGCGGTTTCCCGAGCTGTGGCGATTGGATGGCCAAGCAGTCCGTCCCTCTTTGGGAGGGTAATAGACCTGCGGCCAGGTTTTCTTAAACGGCCGCCTTAGGACGATCGTTATTCATCAGTCTTCTGTTTTTTTTCAGGTATCGAGGACTCTTTTTCGTAGGGCCATTCGAGAATTCCGCCTTTAAGCGAGACGGCCTCAATCCCTCTTTGAGTCATTAAGAAGGCCGCTACTGCACTTCGCTTTCCACTTCGGCAATAGACGAGATAACGAGAGGACTGGGATAACTCATCCATCTGATTCCGCAGGTCGGGCAACGGAATCAGGATCGCGTTCGGTATCCTGGATTCATACCACTCTTCCTCATACCTCACATCCAGAAGTTTGTATCCGTCAGTCAACATTGCTTTCGCGATCTCCGGAGCCTCCTCACGGATCATGGGGCGAGACACAAGCCGAACAAAGTCAGACTTCGCCAGCACGAGAAGCCGGCCATCACTCGTCATTCGCACGGTCGCCCCTCTCTCCTTTCCTGTGAGTAATGCCTCCTCCCCGAAAGAGTCCCCTGCTGTCAAGACAGCAACACACTCTGGATCATCGCCATGGAATTCCTCGCGCCACACCTCCGCAGTCCCCTCGTCAATCACATAAAACGTCTCGCCCACTTCCCACTGCCGAACCACGTCCTGTCCTGATTTGACTTCCTCTGTCTTCATTCGCTTAAGCGCTTCTTCGATGGCCTCAACAGGTAATTGACGAAAGATAAGGGAGGCCCGAATTTTCTCCATGCGCCGTTCAAGCTCGGAATCCTGTCTGCCGAAAGCCCGACTCAGTTCCTGCCAGCCGACCAGAAAATCGACCTCATCCTGATTAAGTTGACAAAGCAGGCTGTCCTCATTTGCTTCGATCTGAAGCGAGGCCCCTTTCTTGGCAAATGAACATGGGCATCCTCGATCCCGCGATGGCTCAAGAGAAAAAATCTCGCCCGACGGGCCATGTACGGTGACTCGACCACTAATCACTCTCAGGCAATCGTTCTCCGAATCGGCGAGAAGGATCGACGACTCCCCGGCTTTAAGTTCAAAAAAGCGGGCGCTATCAAGTAGCTCTTTTCTACGATCCTCGTTTAGGGATTGCGGTATGAATGCTCCAATCTGTTCAGTACTGCCGATCACTTTAGACGCTCCCTTAGCCTGTACTTCTCTGAGCCAACGTTCAGCTTCTGCATCATCATACGATGCATTTCGCAAATCCAGCGTTAGTTTACCCCCCTGATTATCCACAGCATCTTTAACTCTGCGCTGAACATATGGGAGCGAGCCATAATAAAGACTGCCTTTGATTTTGATCACTCCGTCCTCGAC
>JAYNKS010000124.1:4232-5460 GCA_038111345.1 Gammaproteobacteria bacterium
GGATGGAGCTTCTTCCAATTGAAGTGAATCAATGCGAGAAACGAACCGAGCACAACAGCCCCAAACAATCCAAAAACAGGGACAGCAAGAAACGCGGCGCAGAAGATCACCGCCTCATACCGGTTCGAGAAATGCTGACGGACCTCATTCCTGTTGTTCATCCTGGCGCCGACCAAGATGATGACAGCGGCCAGCGCCGGTATGGGAATGGTCGAGATCCAATCTGGAAATACCAGGACAAACAGCATTAAAAAAACGGCCGATGACACAGCAACGAGGCGGGAACGAGCGCCCAGCCCATGCATCAACCAAATCCTATTGAACGATGCACAGGTCGGCATTGAGGATAAAAAGGCAAGCGATATGTTGCCGACTGAATCTGCGGTGATAGCCTCCGAGGAACTCACTTGCTGCCCGGCGATTTGGTTTGAACGTCTTAACGCAGATACGGTTTGCATGAGTCCCAAAAGCGCAATCGTTAGCGCCCCTGGGACTATTGAGATGATATCGGCGATAGCGCCTCGGGTGACCGCGGGCACGGACGGAAGAACAAATCCAATCAAGGACATGTCAGCTGCCTGCTCAACAAGCACAGTCTCAAGACCATGTCTGGAAATCATCAACTCCGAATAAGCGGTGCCCACCACAATCCCAAGCAAAATAGCCCAGTTCCTTAACGGCCTGATCAAACTGACGCCAAGCATGGTAACCAGTGCCAAGATGCCAATCTGCAAGGCGTACAAGTTGCCTATCTCGATGACAGCGATCAGGCTCTGCCAGGCAATCATCAACGGCCACTCGACCTGCGTATTAATGGGCAGCCCACCGAAAGCTGTTATGGATTTCATAATTAGGAATAGACCGATACCACAAATCATTCCATTAATAACGGCCTCGCTCATGAGATCAAACAACCTTGCAAGCGGCTTGATCAAAACAAAAATCATTTGAATTAGGCCAGCCATCAGAACCAACACCAGGGCGTAATTCAGATACGCGGCGCCAAATTGAGGGACAAGTGGGAGCAAGGTCACCCCAATTACTGCTGATAAGGTGCTATTTGGCCCACCCAGAAAAACACGAGACGAATTTAAAAGGGCTGTAATCAGCACCCCCCAAACCGCGGCGTAAATCCCAAAATAGGTCGGCAAGCCTGCAAGCGTCGTCGAAAACGCGATTGCCTGCGGTAAAACTGAGACGGCCACGGTGAGTCCAATCAGTAACTCGC
>JAYNKS010000125.1:0-5443 GCA_038111345.1 Gammaproteobacteria bacterium
GGGTGATGGCGCCGGGCAGGGTTTTCCCATCAAAAGGATGATTCTTGCCTTGACTGACGAATTGACTGACATCGATTAATCGTTCGGCCGTCGGATCAAAGACGCAGACATCGGCCGGTGCCCCCGGCGTGAGGGTTCCCACGTCAATGCCCAGAATACGGGCGGGATGAGTAGTGACTCGGGCCATTGCGTCAGCCAGTGATATCGCACCATCTTGCGCAAGTTTCAGGGTCAGGGGTAGGAGCGTTTCTATCCCCGCGATACCCGACGCGGACTCGCTGAATGGCGCCAGCTTGGCATCCAGGCCATGAGGCTGATGGTCAGAGCAGATGGCGTCGATAACGCTGCTGGCCACGCCGTCTCGGAGGGCGTCTCGGTCAGCGAGACTCCGCAAAGGCGGCATGACATGGTAGCGGGTATCGAAATCACCTATATCCTGTTCGCTTAGGTGCAGGTGGTGCGCAGAGACCGCTGCGGTGACGTTAAGACCGCGTTGCTTGGCTTCTCTTATTTTCTCGACCGATCGGGCACATGAGATTTGAGTAATGTGGGCTCGCACGCCGGTGGTTTCGATAAGCGCCAGATCACGGGCGAGGGCAACAACCTCCGCCGCTTCTGGAACAGCAGGCAGACCAAGGCGGGTGCTTACCTCTCCCTCATGCACACAGCCATTGCCTTTCAACCAGTGATCCAAAGGCGTAAGAAACACAGTCAGATTGAAGGTGCTGGCGTATTGCATGGCGCGTCGAATAACCAGCGTATTGTCGATGATGCGATCTCCGTTACTGACGGCGGTGCATCCGGCCTCCTTGAGCGCCGCCATATCGGTCAATCGCTCGCCATTTAGGCCTACGGTCAACGCCCCAAGGGGATACACCCGGGCTTTTTGAATCCGCCGTCCCCGCTGGCGAACCATATGCACCATCGCCGGAGTATCGATGGTGGGGTTGGTATCGGGTGGAACGCAGACGCCGGTCACGCCTGCCGAAACGGCGGCCGCCAGTTCGCTCTGCAAGGTGGCCTTGTGTTCCTCACCAGGCTCACGCAGCCGGGCCTGTAGGTCAATGAGTCCCGGGCAGACGACCTGGCCAGTAGCGTCGATTTCCTTGTCCGCAGAGAATGCATGTTGCGCTTTTTGAGGGTCACCGATCACACCGTTCGCAATGTAAATGTCCCGCACCTGATCTTCGCCGCTGGCGGGGTCGATCACGCGGCCGTTACAGATCTTTATTTTCATGATGAGCCCTTGGGACGCATGCCCACGAGTTCCGCCATGATGGCCATGCGCACCGCAATACCGTTTTTGACCTGCGACAGAATCAATGATCGCTCACTGTCGGCCACATCGGATGCAATCTCAAGGCCACGATTCATCGGTCCCGGATGCATCACGACGGCGTCGGGCGCGGCCCGATTCAGACGATCCTGATTCAGGCCATAGCAGCGGAAATACTCCTGACTGCTCGGAATCAGCTGACCCTCCATTCGCTCCAGCTGCAAGCGCAGCATCATGACCACATCGACATCAGTGAGCCCTTCATCCATGTCTGTGTGTGCGCTTACGCCCAGCCGCTCGATCTCGGTAGGCAACAGCGTAGCCGGTGCAATTACTCGTATCTCTCGCGCACCCAAGATCTGCAAAGCAGCGATCTGTGAGCGAGCGACTCTCGAGTGGAGGATATCCCCCACGATAGCGAAGCGCAGTTGGGAGAAGTCGCCTTTACTCTCCCGAATGGTGAACATATCCAGCATGGCTTGGGTCGGATGGGCGTGGCGTCCATCGCCTGCGTTGATGATATGAACGTGAGCCGGCACATGTCGCGCAATCAGATGAGCCGTGCCGCTGGCGCTATCGCGTACGACAAAGATATCGGTATCCATCGCCTCCAGGGTTCGCACCGTATCAAGAACGGTTTCGCCTTTTTTGGTCGAAAGCCTCGCGGTGTTCAGATTGATGACAGATGCGCCCAGCCGCTTGCCGGCAATCTCAAAGGTGGTGCGAGTTCGGGTGCTGTCCTCGAAGAAAAGGTTGACGACGGTATGACTATCCAGAAGCGATGCGTGCTGTTTTTTGACCTCCGGATCAGAGGTGGCAAACTGCCTCGCTGAGCTCAGAATATCTAACAGTTTTTGTTTGTGAAGCCCCTCTACCGTCAAAAAGTGCAGCAATTGCCCATCGGCCCCGAGCTGGCTCTGGGACGCATGAAGGGATCTCAACTCAGCCGACATGGGTGAGACTCCCCTGCTCGTGAAGGTAGGTCTGAAGGATCAGCTCGGCCGCAACGGAGTCCTTTAGCGCCCGACGTTTTTTCTCTATCTTTTTGCCAGCAGGTATGGAGGCTTTTATCATTTCTTCCGCTGCCCGGGAAGTCAGGGTTTCATCCACAAATTCAACCGGAATTTCAAACCTTTCGTGAAGATTGGCGCCGAACGTCCGAGCCGCTCTACAGATTTCGGATTCTGCACCGTTTGACGCGATGGGCATGCCGACCACTAGAACGTCTGGGCGCCACTCGTCGATGAGTTTTTTAATGGCCGCCCAGGGCCCGTCTTTTTCGTCGTTTCGGACCACCGCGATTGCCTGAGCCGTGTGGGTCAGTTCCTGTCCGGCAGCAACGCCAATGCGCTTCGTCCCGTAATCGAATCCCATGGCGGTTCTGCTCATGCGTGTCCCGCCCCAGAGGCCAGTCGTGTGGGGTCTACGCCGATCAGGCCAAGCGCCTTGATCCAGCGGCTTTTGACGGGTGTTGAAAAAATGAGCTCGGGATCAGCCTCATGGGTAAGCCATGAATTTTGATGAATTTCGGATTCCAGTTGGTTGGCACCCCATCCTGCGTATCCCAAACTCAAGAGAGCCCGGGCGGGCCCGTTACCCTTCGCGATCGATTCCAGGATATCTCTTGAGGACGTCAGACCCATCTGGTTTCCGACCGGTATGGTGGAGTCCCAAGTGCCCCGATCTTCATGAAGGACCAATCCCACTTCGGTATGAACCGGCCCGCCGACGTATACCGCCGTCTCGAGTTGTGCGCGTTGCTCTGAAGCGGTTATGTCCAGCTGACTCAGGATATCGCCAAGGACCAAGCTCTCGGTTGGCCGGTTGATCACAATACCGAGCGCGCCGTTCTCGTCATGCTGGCAAATGAGCGTCACGGTTTGATGGAAGTTGGGATCCTGCAGTTCAGGCATCGCGATAAGAAACTGGTTGGTCAGGCTCGGGAAGTCGACACGTTTGGCCTCAGTCATTGGACGTGACCCAATGCGGTCGCCCCAAAACGCCAGGTGCGAGTGATGTGGAGCACGTCCGTCTGATCAGCGACGCTTTGCGGTAACGGATCGAAAGGGCCGGAAGTCAGGGCAATGTCGCGCGCTATTTGATCCAGCGCGCTGTTTCCGGATGACGAAAGGACTTTGACGCGGTTGACATGCCCGTTCGACAAGACTGATACCAGCATCAGCACGTCACCCTTATTGTTGCTTAAGGCTGTGCTTTGAGCCTGAGCGGTCCCCGTGGCCTCGACCTTAGCCCGCCAGTGCGCCATCCAGTCACCCAACTCGGTGGGCGTTGTCAGCGAGCTGACAAACCGTTCCCGGACGCGACGATCCTTCCCGGGCTCAAGCGATGCCGTCTCAGTCTGCGCTGATGCTATTGGGCTGACCTTAGTCTTGAGGACATGACCCGTTTCGAGGGAGGCAGGGGGCGAGTCAGAACGGCTTTGCGCGGCTGTCGATTCTTCGGAAAAGCGCAGAGATATGTCTACGGATACGGCTTTTACATCCCATTGAGATACCGAGGCGCCAAAACCAAGGGCGAGCACTATCAAGGCATGGGCCGCGATGGATACGGTTAGTGCGGGTGCCTTTCCGAAGCGGGTCGCGGCTCGGGGAAAACTAAAAAAGCGAGGGGACAGGCCAACGCGCGTCGGCGGTTTGGAAAAGCGCTCGGTGCTGGTGGCGATCAGCGGATGGAGCGTTCGTTTTGGTTTTAAGTCCAGGGGTCTTGCCTCTGGGAGCAATTTTAATGGTTTGAGAGATCAAGTTCATCAGGGGGCGCGATAGACCCTGGCGAAGAGCGAGGTTTTTAGGTCTGTTGGCTGTGTTTTTCTCAGCGAGGCGCTAAAATACAGCCTCCCACGTCTTCGGACAGACCGGCCTCCCAGAGCGTGCCTAGCCACTCTTGGTATCGCGGCGGGTTGGCGCAAATAATTGATTAACATAATGAATTTCAGTAGGGGTCACTTGCGCCTCGGATGAGTGGCCTTCCAAAGCTTTGTGATCTTCGCGAGATGGTCGTTCGCGCCGCCGATAGCACCGGACTGTCTTCTTTCGGTCTGCACGCCACCGAGGCAAAAGGCGATGGTAGTTTGGTCACGGCCTTTGATCATCAAATCCAAGCCTTGATTCTTTCCGAGCTGAAGGGGTCGTGGCCTCAGTTTTCCTTCCTCGGCGAAGAGATGGAGCATGGTGAGCAGGCCGAAGTCGTCGGTGCCGAGCAAGCCGGTTTTTGGGTTCTTGATCCGCTGGATGGCACTACGAACTTTGCCATGGGTTTTCCGTTTTACGGTATTTCGCTTGCTTTGGTGACCGATGGCGAAGCGCAGTTGGGCGTGGTCTTCGACCCGATCAGACAAGAGTGCTTTAGCGCGAAGCGTGGTGCCGGGGCTCAGCTTAATGATCAATCCCTTAGCACGCCCAAAGATCGCTTTGCCTTGAGAGACTGTATTGCAAATGTCGACTACAAGAGGCTTGTTTCCGGTCTTGCGGACCGGCTGGTTCGATATCCACCCTATCGATCCCAGCGAAATCTCGGCTCATCGGTGCTGGAGTGGTGTTGGCTCGCGGCGGGTCGCTCGCAGTTATATATTCACGGGGGTCAGAGAATGTGGGATTACGCTGCCGGTAGTTTGATCCTGCACGAGGCCGGCGGTGGCTTTTCGACTATTCAGGGAAATCCACTGGATTGTCGAAAGTTCACCAAGCGTTCGGCGCTTGCAGCGGTCACGCCGGAGTTACACGGAACGTGGCTGGCCTGGGTAAGAGAGAACGAAGGGTCTTGGCAGAAATAGGAAAACACCACTCCATTTAATGATGCGCATGAACAAGAGCGAGATATCGGCATGAGTGATCGAAGAGACAAGGCGAACGCGATCCGGGCGCTGGCCATGGACGCGGTTCAAAGAGCCAAAAGCGGTCATCCCGGTATGCCGATGGGGATGGCCGATATCGCCGAAGTGCTCTGGTCTGACTTCCTTAAACATAATCCAGCCAATCCTGCCTGGCCCGATCGTGATCGCTTTGTGTTGTCGAATGGCCATGGTTCCATGCTGCACTACGCGCTGCTTCATCTGACGGGTTACGACCTGCCCGTGGAAGAGCTAAAGAATTTCCGCCAGCTGCACTCAAGAACCCCAGGGCATCCGGAATACGGCTATGCGCCCGGAAT
>JAYNKS010000126.1:0-5386 GCA_038111345.1 Gammaproteobacteria bacterium
GAACTAGATAGGGTGTGCATTTCCAATACTGTTTATTTATACAGTTATGCAAAGAGTCTGTCTAGCCCTTATCCGTATTGAGTAAGGTTCGTGATAAATTTTCTACCAAGACTCCCCGTAGCTCATTTATACCTGATATGGACCTACCTAAACGAATCGCCACGGTTGTTCATCAGGAGATTTCGACCCCCGGCCTTTTGGGCCGCAATCTGCAGGCTCGCGGATATACGCTGGATCGATTCTGCCCGTGTCTTGGAGACCCCTTGCCGGATGATATTTCTATGTATGATGCGGTCATCATTTTTGGCGGGCCACAAAGTGCCACTGATGATGATGACCCCGGTATCAGATCAGAACTGAATTGGATTGAGCGCCGAGTTCTTCCCGGCAAAATTCCGATGCTGGGTATTTGTTTGGGCGCCCAGGAGTTGGCCCGGGTACTGGGGGCTAAAGTGGGTCCAAGGGGAGACGGTGAAGTCGAGATTGGTTACTGGCCTGTTTCGCCCACTGAAGAGGGTAAAGCGTTTTTGCCCGAGACCACATCATTTTTTCAGTGGCACTCAGAAACATTCGAAATTCCAAAGGACGCTACGCACCTCGCTTATAACGATCGCTTTCATGGTCAAGCGTTTTCTTATGAAGGCCGAGCGTTTGCGATTGAGTTTCATCCCGAAATAACCCGAGAGATGATCAATCGTTGGTGTACTTCAGAGCGCGGTCGACCCAAGTTGGAATTGACTGGGGCACAACCGCATGAAGGGCAGCTGGCCGACCACACCGCCCACGCCCTCGCTGCTCGCAATTGGCTGGATTCCTTTCTGGATGGCTATTTGTTAACGCCGTCGTCGAGCCAGTCAAGCTAAACCGCTCTCTCCAGGATCAGAAACACGATCGCACCAATCAGCAGCAGCACGCCCGCCATCTCAGTGGCCTTGATCTTTTCTTTGAAAATAAAGACCGAAGCAATAAAGGTAAAGATCAGTTCGACCTGGCCCAGTGCGCGCACGTAGGCGGCCTGAGTCAAGGTAAAGGCCATAAACCAGCATATGGATGCGGCCCATCCGGCAAAGCCCACCAGCGAGCAGACCCGCCAGTGCCCTAGGGTCTTTCTGATTTGTCCGGGCTGTCGTACGGTCAGCAGCACCCAGAGGATCAGGCTTTGGATGGTCGTGGCAATGGCAAGGGTGAATGCCGCCCGCATCAGCAGGCCGCCCTCATCTAGAGATAGGGCCGCTCCGCGAAACAGGACTGACGATAAACCCAGCGTGAGCCCGCAGAGTAGGCCGATGATAGTTGTCTTGTGACCTAGGCCGGCCACGACTGAGCCAATCGATTTCTGCGACTTGCCGATCGTCATGATGACGACCCCCGCAAAAGCAATCACGATGGCGATCAGCCCCTCGAGGGACAGATCCGTCTGCAACAGCAACGCCTCAAGAAGAATGACCTGCACTACCTCTGTTTTGGATAGCGCCGTGCCGACGGTAAAGTTGGATAGAGAAAAAAGCCACATCAGAAGCACGGTGAAGATGATCTGACTGACGGATCCGCCGAGTACCCAGAGCAAGAACTCGCTGTGGATCGGAGGCAGTGAAAACGACCCTACCCAGGTCAGCGCCGCCAGCCAAATAAGCGCAAAAGGCAGGGCGTATAAGAAGCGAACGGACGCCGCACCCAGATCGGTGAGCTCTGATTTCAGATGGCGCTGTATGGCCGAACGCATATTTTGGAAAAATGCGGCAGCAAAGGTGAACGGAATCCAGAGCATTTTCGGTCAGGTTGAGATGGGTGATAAAGAGGATCTGTTCAAGGCGTGCGCCCGCATCTAATTGCGTTTCTGTATAGCGCGACTATACTGCCGTTGCCCATCCCATAAGGATAAAAAACGCGGAGCTTCTAGTGGGTCCGCCGAAGATCCTTCTTTCGCGAATATCTCGCTCATGAACAGTCGGACCACAATGCTTGCCCATGGGGCGATGTTGCTCTTTTCTGCGCTGGTCGCAGGATCGTTCAGTCTAGGGCACCTGATCGCGAATGACATCAGTCCCGCAGCGCTCACCGCCATGCGGTTTCCCCTCGCTCTCCTTGTGATTGGCGTATGGGTCTGGAAAAGCGGGCTTTTGAGGCGCAAGGATTTTGAAGCCCCCTGGCGCTACCTGGTGCTGGGCGGTTTGATGGGCGCGTATTTTGTGTTGATGTTCGAGGGGCTAAAGACAGCCCCGGCGGTATCAACCGCGGCGGTGTTTACTCTGATGCCCATTATGAGCGGGGTGTTTGCGTATTTTCTGCTGGGCCAGATCGCAACTCGACGAATTCAGATCGCCTTGTCGGTCGGCGCGGCCGGGGCCGTATGGGTTATTTTTCGTGCCGATCTCAGCGCGATACTTTCTCTGGAAATCGGACGAGGGGAGCTGATCTATTTCGTGGGCTGCATAGCCCATGCGCTCTACACGCCACTCATACGAAAGTTAAATCGGGGTCAGTCGCCATTGGTCTTTACCTTCGGCATGATGGTGGGCGCCTCGATTTTGATGCTGATCTATGGGGCGAGTGATCTTCGGGCGACTGATTTTGGCTCGTTACGCCCCTTGGTCTGGGTCACGCTCGTGTACCTTGCGGTTTTCGCCAGTGCGGCATCCTTCTCCTGCCTTCAGTACTCGACACTCCACCTTCCGTCAGCGAAGGTGATGGCGTATACCTATCTGACTCCCAGTTGGGTCATTCTTTGGGAAGCGGCGCTTGGGCGACCCTTGCCGCCAGCCGGGATCTGGATTGGGGTGCTTGTGACGGTCGGCGCATTGATCCTGCTTTTGCGAAACGAAGACCCCCTCTGAGCGCCTAATTCCAAAACGACAGTAGATCGACCAAGAGAGCGAATGACCAGTCCAAATGAGCCAACACACGGCGTCCGAGTCGGGCTTTCCATCGGTATCCTGCTATTGCTCGGCCTGCTTTGGGGAAGCGTGACGAACGTCGCCCGCTATGTGGGCGGAGCCGGCGTGCCACCAATACCGTATGCGTTCTGGACCGTCTTTATTGGGGCCCTCGTGCTCAGCCTCGTAAATCTCGTTCGCAGACAGCGAATTCCGCGATCCAAAAAGCATCTTGTCTATTTTGTTTTTTCAGGCGCGCTGACCTCGGGTCTGCCCACAGCAAACATGTTTTTGTGCCTCAACTACATCAGCGTGGGGGCGATGTCTTTGGTGCTTACGATGGTGCCCATCTTTACTTATCTGCTGTCGCTTATTCTGACCATCGAGCAACCGAATCTTCGCCGCGGATTTGGGATCAGTCTGGGGCTGGCAGGCGCTTTGTTGGTCGTGTTGCCTGAGGGGGGTTTATCGGCAGATCAGCCCATCGGCTGGTTTTTGCTGGCCTTTCTTTCGCCCTTAAGTTATGCCGCCGGAAATGTCTTCACCGCAAAGTGCCGGCCGGCCGATATTGATGATCTGGCGAGCGCGAACGGTATGCTTTTCGCATCGGCCTTGATTCTGATCGTCACGGCGATGCTGCTTGGGCAGCGATTCATCATCTGGGAAGAGGCGTCCTTGGTGAGCGCCTTGATAATGATGCATGGCCTGATCGCGGCGGTTGCGTTCACCTTGTTTTTCGTCTTGGTGCGAATCGCAGGGCCGGTGTACTTCAGCCAGGTGGCCTATCTCGTTACCTTCTTCGGGATTGCCATCGCCATGGTGGTATTTGATGAGCGCTACAGCCTTTGGCATTGGGCAGCGTTCGTACTCACTGTCACCGGTGTGATCCTGGTAAACCGGTCTCAGAAACAGACCCGGCCGGCCTAAGTGAGGTCTATCGGATCGAGTCAGCCTGGATTCATTCGCATAAATCGATTTAAAAAGGATGCTTAGGTGGGTCGTGCTCTGCGACGGGCGCGGAACGCGTCTTGTGCTGCCCGGGTGCCGTCATGCCATGTCCCAAACAGCTTATCAAAAGGCGCGGGCTGATTGCCGTAGTTCACCTCGTAGTACTTGTGATGCAACTGATGGAACGGGTCACCACTGGCAAGTCGAAATCGCCGGCCGAGTCGCACCTCTGTAAATCCACTATGGCTGATCGCGGGGCCAATCCCCTGGAAAAAGCCGAGCATGATAATGAGTACGGGATGAGCCGGGATCCACCAGAATATCGCGAAGACAGAGAAGTACAACAGATGCTCGAGCGGATGCATCGAGATACCTGACCAGGGCTGAGGACTGTTGTTCTTGTGGTGCAGGGCATGGGCCACCCGATAAACAGCGGGCACGTGAAGCAGTCGATGAACAAAGTAGAAATGGGTCCAGCTTGCGAAGAATGTCAGAAGCGTGAGCGCGACCAGATAGCCTTTTGAATCGCCCCAGGTTTTGAATTCAGCAAAGCCGTTCGCATAGAGCCAAAAGGTAAACGCCTCGTAAAGGGTCCAAATCGTGCAGCCACTGGCGAGCGACCAGAACATATTGTCTTTGAGTTGCGAGCGAAAAAGAAAGCGCCCGGACTCTTGCGGTTGCCATATCGGGTTAAGTTTTTGATCGGCGCCTTGACCACGCTTCTGATAGAGCCACCAATGCAGCGGCATCGCGATCAGAAAAAGTAAGGCAGCGTTGCGAATCCATATCTGTGCCGGCCAGGTCCAGGAAAAAGTGGCCATCTCCTCGAGGGGAGGGGTTAAGTAAACCCAGGAAAAAATCGCCAAGCTGAGGAATAAAAATCCCCAAGGGAAAAGGACGGCAGTCCATACCCAGCGAAGACTCGCTTGAGGCTGCGGCGGCCAACGGAAAAGAGGCGGGATGAGGACCGGAGCCCCTACGTCATCCGTGTGCGCCGATTGACCTGGTTTCTGATGGGAATTCATGTTTGCGCCCCGTGACACCGCAGTTTATCGGTATTTTTGTTGACACCATTGCGGTCAAAGGTTAATTTTGAAGCGGAACTTTGCCCCAGATAAGGCAAAGACTTATCCGGGTGCGTCTGACCATATTGCTGACGCGTCATTTAAAAATACCGAGAGGATCAAAGGATATGTACGAAAAACAAAAAGCAGAGATTAGTCGTCTGCAGAAGCGAGTTGCGAAAGGGGCGATGACTCGCCGTGAATTCATGACCCGTATGTCGGCGATGGGGCTCAGCGCTGCAGCACCGGCGCTCTATATGCAGAGCGCAATGGCGGCTCCCAAGCAGGGCGGTCGCTTCCGACAGGGCGTGACCGGTGGCGCGACCAGCGATGTGCTCGACCCCGGACAAATTCTTGACCATTACATGCTCAACGTTCAGTTTGGCCAGTTGCGCAACAACCTCACAGAAGTAGCACCTTCTGGGGAACTGGTACCGGAGCTCGCCGAAAGCTGGGAAGGCAGCAACGGCGCGAAGACCTGGAACTTCAAGATTCGTCAGG
>JAYNKS010000127.1:0-5384 GCA_038111345.1 Gammaproteobacteria bacterium
CCACGTCCGCAAGTTGGGGCATTGAAAACCGAACCTGCGCGCTTCGCGCCATTCCAGGCAAGGCCGCGGCCCAGCGCGTGGAGTATCGAATCGCGGCTGCCGACATTAACCCCTATGTGGCGATCGCGGCGGCGATTGGCTCTGGATTATGGGGAATTGAAAATGAGATTGAGCCCAGCAAACCGGTGGTGGGCAGCGCCTATGAGGTGAACTTTCCGAAAAAATTTCAACTGCCCGCAACGCTAGCCGAAGCCGCTACACGACTAAAAGGCTCAAAAGCCGCGCGCGCTTTATTTGGTGACGATTTTGTAGATCATTACGCAGCGACTCGGGAGTGGGAGGAGCGCGAGTTTCGAAAGCACATCAGCTATCTGTAGTCTCGCCTGTAAATGGTGAGGTGTACGTCGAGCGGTCTTACGCCAATGAGGCGCAGATCGCCGCCACTCTAAGCGCAGGCCAGCGGGCGGGTGAAAACTGGCGGCGCAGCTCGGTAGAAGAACGCGCCGCGATTGTGCTCAAAGCCGTAGACATCTTTGTCGTGATGAAGAGCCTTCTTGCCGAAGAGATCACCTGGCAAATGGGAAGACCGATTCGCTACACCCCGGGAGAGATCAACGGCTTTGAAGAGCGCGCGAGGTACATGGCGTCGATCGCGCCCGAGGCATTGAGCGCTATTTATCCGGAGATCAAAGAGGGGTTCAACCGATTTATTGTCCGCGAGCCTCTGGGCCAGGTGCTGGTAGTGGCGCCCTGGAATTATCCTTATTTAACGGCGGTGAACGCGGTCGTGCCGGCGCTTTTGTCCGGTAATACAGTCATTATCAAGCACTCGGCTCAAACACCGCTTTGTGCCGAGCGTTTTGTTCAGGCTTTCACGGAGGCGGGCTTACCTGAGGGGGTATTTCAGTTTCTGCATCTGGATCATCCGGCTACCGAGCGAGTCATCAAAGCGCCTGAGATCAACTTCGTTGCCTTTACTGGTTCTGTCGCTGGGGGTCAGATGGTAGAGCGCTGTACGGCGGGGTTATTCAAGGGAAGCGGGCTTGAACTCGGTGGTAAGGATCCGGCATATGTGCGCTCGGATGCTAATCTGACGCATGCCATCGAACCCGTCATTGACGGAGCGTTTTTTAACTCGGGTCAGTCCTGCTGTGGCATCGAGCGCGCCTATGTCCACGAAAGCGTTTTCGATGCGTTTGTAGATGGCGCCATAGGGCTTGTTAAGTCCTACGTGCTTGACGATCCAAGCAAGGAAGAGACGACGCTTGGCCCGCTTGTAAAGCCATCAGCCGCCCGCTTCGCACGAGAGCAGGTCAGCGAAGCGGTGGGCCAGGGCGCCATCGCCCATGTTGACAGCGCCCTGTTTGAGCGTGACGAGGCATCAGGCGCCTATATGGCGCCGCAGCTTTTGACTCAGGTGAGTCATAAAATGCGTGTTATGACTGAGGAGACCTTTGGGCCGGTCTTGGGCGTTCAGGCGGTGCGAAACGACGAAGAAGCGATTGCGCTGATGAATGATAGTGATTACGGCCTGACGGCAGCGGTCTTCACCGAAGATCAAGAAGCAGCAATCAGCATTGGCAATCGGGTGAATACCGGAACCTGGTTTATGAACCGATGCGATTATCTGGATCCGGCGCTGGCCTGGACGGGCGTAAAGCATTCGGGACGAGGCTGCACGCTATCCAGCGTTGGTTTTGAGCAACTGACCCGTCCGAAGTCTTTTCATCTGAAGGGCAAAATTTAGTCCTTAACGATTTAGGAGTTTGTGTTGAACGCCAATTGGAACTATCCCACGTCGATTCGTGTGGGTGCTGGTAGGTTGACCGAGCTTGGTCAATGCTGTGCGAGTCTTGACATCAAGAATCCGTTGCTGGTGACTGATCCGGGGATCGCGGGTCTGCCGCTGATTAAAGATGCGCTTGAGGCGTGCTCAAAAGCGGGGTTGTCCTGCGGGATCTTCAGCAATGTGCAGCCGAATCCGACCGGTACCAATGTGGATGAAGGGGTAGCCCTCTTTAACGCGAATCATCACGATGGCGTTATTGCCGTCGGCGGGGGAAGCGCTTTGGATGCCGCGAAGGCCATCGCGCTTATGGCACGCCAGAGCGTGTCGATCTGGGATCTTGAGGATGTTGGCGATAACTGGTTACGCGCAGAGGTTTCCGTTATCGCCCCCATCGTGGCGGTGCCCACCACCGCGGGCACGGGTTCCGAAGTAGGCCGTGCTTCAGTGATTCTGGATGAGGCGAATAAAGTAAAAAAAATTATCTTTCATCCGAAAATGGTCCCGTCAATAGTGATTCTCGATCCGGTGGTGACGGTCGGATTGCCGGCTGGTCTGACGGCGGCAACGGGGATGGATGCGCTGTCGCATAGCCTCGAAGCCTGGTGCTCGCCGGTGTATCACCCGATGGCCGAGGGTATCGCCGCTGAGGGCATACGACTCGTCCGGGAATACCTGCCCAGCGCCGTGGCGGATGGGACAAATCTCGAAGCGCGCACTCAGATGCTGGTGGCCTCGATGATGGGCGCGACAGCCTTTCAACGGGGTCTCGGTGCAATGCACGCACTTGCGCACCCGTTGGGGGCTCTCTATAACGCGCATCACGGCACATTGAATGCCGTGCTGATGCCCTACGTGCTGGTGGCAAACCGTAGCGTGATTGACGATCGTATCGCTAGGCTGGCTCGATCCATTGGGCTCAGCAGCCCAAGTTTTGATGTCTTTTTACAGTGGGTTATGGACTTGAGGGAAGAGATCAAGATTCCACACACACTGGCTGATCTTGATATCGATGACGGTCAGGCCAGCCTGATTGGTGATATGGCTGCCGTGGATCCCTCCGCCGGAACCAATCCCATTGCTTTCGATGCCAGTCAATATCGTGAGCTGTTTCTTAAGGCCCAAAAAGGATCATTGAGTTAACTCATGCCAGATCCGTCTGAGCGAGGTCTCATTATTGGCATTCTTCAATGTGGAGAGGTGCCGGACACGCTTCGAGAGCAGTTTCCTGATTACAACCAAATGATAGGGCACAGCCTGACGGCGACTGATCCAAGCATTCGATGCAAAACGTTTCGGATCTTTGACGGCGAGATTCCAGATCCACAAGAGTGTGATGCGTGGATCACAACCGGATCGCGATACAGCGTCAATGACGACAACGAATGGACGAGGCGCTTTGGTGATTTTGTTGCAAGGGTGTATGAATTAAAAATTCCGTTTGTCGGTATCTGCTACGGTATGCAGATGATGGCAAAAGCGTTGGGTGGTGAAGTGGAGTTTGCCACCCAGGGGTGGGGGGTTGGCGTAGCAACCACGCATATCGCCACAAATAATGCCGAGAGCCCTCTTTCATGGATGAACCCTGCGCCGGATGATCTCAATCTCGTTGTGAGTCATCAGGAGCAGGTAACCAAGCTGCCTCAAGGGGCCCAGCGTATTGCAGGCAGCGACTTTTGCCCGAATGGTATTTTCTTGATGGGGCCTTTTATGTTGGGCATTCAGGGGCACCCGGAATTTACCGCCGATTATTCACGAGCGTTAATGGATGCGCGCCGCAATATCATCGCGGAAAAGACCGTGGAAGAAGGTATGAACTCCCTCAGTAAACGCGTCGATGGATCGTTAACCTTCGAATGGATCGTGGCGTTTATTCGATCCGGGCTGAAAGCAGCGTAACGAGCGGTTGCCCTTCAATATCAGGTCAGGCCGGGCGCTGGGGTCCAAAATTTTCTTCAGCCGACGGGTACGTTAAAGTCTGTCCTCTATATTATTTTTCTAATAGTGACTTAGAAAATGACTGAACGCGTTCGCATTGGTACCCGAAAGAGTGAGCTTGCCATGTGGCAGGCTATCTTCGTCCACGATGCGCTGCGTGAAGCCCATCCCGGGATCGATGTTGAATTGATCGGAATTACCACCGAGGGCGATCGTACGCTGGATGTGCCGCTTGCAGAAAAAGGAGGTAAGGGGCTCTTTCTGAAGGAGCTCGAGCACGCGCTTTTGGAACAGCGCATTGATATCGCTGTGCACTCCATGAAAGATGTCACGGTATCCGAGCCCGAAGGGCTTCATATTCCCATAATCTGCGAGCGAGGCAATCCATATGACGCGCTTGTCTCAGGAAAGTACGCGAGCCTTGACGATCTGCCCGAGGGCGCGAGAGTCGGGACGTGTAGTCTTCGCCGTCAGGCTATTTTGCGCAATCGGTTCCCGGCTCTGACGGTCGAGAATCTACGGGGCAATGTAAATCGCCGACTTCAGCGGTTGGATGAGGGCGACTTTGACGCCATCATTCTGGCGTCTGCTGGATTGATGCGTCTGAACATGTCTGAGCGCATACGCGAGGTCATCCCCGCTGAGATGATGCTACCGGCGGTGGGACAGGGCGCCGTGGGTGTGCAGTGCCGAAGGGGCGATAGCCGGACAGAACAGCTCCTCGCGCCATTGAATCACGCGCCGAGCGCGTGTCTTGTAAAGGCAGAGCGTTCGGCCAACGCACGCTTGGGCGGTGGGTGCCATGTTCCGGTGGGCGCTTTTGCCGAGTGGGTCGGTACGGGACTGAAGCTTCGTGGTTTCGTAGGGGATCCCGACGGCTCCCGGGCGTTTTTTGCTGAGGTTGAGGGCCCAGCTGATGCACCAGAAACGCTCGGCGCGAATCTCGCCGAGCGTTTGTTGGCGGAGGGCGCCGGGCAGATCCTCAAGACCTTCGCCCATGGGTGATCTTAAGGGTGTGTCCGTTGTGGTGACGCGAGCGGCGCACCAGGCGGACGAACTCTGCAGCCTGATTGAAGCGGCCGGCGGTCAGCCGATCAGGTTTCCAGTAACACGAATTGAGCCGGTGGCTGAAAGTGATCCTGACATTAGATCGGTAGTGCCGCATCTAGGCCGTATGGACATAGTGATTTTTATTAGTCCAAACGCCGCGACGTTCGGCCTTGCGCTTTTTCAGAGGTTGGGCCTCACCTTGCCTAAGGACGCAACCGTTATTGCAATAGGCCCTGGGACGGCGCGTGTCCTTGAAGGATGTGGCCTTGCGGTGAATGGGGTCCCAGAAGATCGGTTCGATAGCGAGGCGCTGTTGGGTCTGCCGGAACTTCAGCATGTGGCGTCTAGACAGATACTGATCATACGAGGGCTTGGCGGTCGGGATGAGATTGCGCGCGTTCTTTCTGAGCGGGGAGGTCAGGTCTGGCACATGCCGTGTTACCAGAGGCTTGCAGTTCATGATGTGGATTCGGGAGTACTCGACGCTTGGTCAAATGAGGGCTACCATGCTCTCATCCTGACCAGCACGAGTGCATATGACCACCTGAGTCAACTGTTGGGAGTCCATATGGGACGATTGACGCAGAACCTAAAGTGGGTGGTATCAAGC
>JAYNKS010000128.1:0-4632 GCA_038111345.1 Gammaproteobacteria bacterium
CTCATCCTCAGCCAGGAGCTGCTGTATGTCGCGGCCTGTTTAACCTTTACCTTGGGTTTCAAGCGCCTCGGCATGAAGACGCTTTATCTGTGGGGCGCGTTTGCCGCGCTCCTCTTCAATCCTTTTACCTATAACTTTTTCCCTAATGTCTATCCATTCAGGTTTGGCATATACCCGGCAGTCTCTCTTCTCGCCTTCGGGTTAGCCCAGCTGATCATCATTCACGCGCATGACGGCGCGCGACATTGGCACATCCTCTTGCTGTTTGGATTGATAATGGGCTGGTTCTGGAACATCCGTGGCGAAGCGATCTGGATCGTACCTTCCCTTGCGATTTTGATTCTCTACTACCTCATCAGTGTGAGCCGACGAGATAAGAAACGCGCGCTTCGCACCCCGTTTCTAAAAACTGCGACGGCGATTCTCGTCGGCAGTGTCGGGTTTACTGCGGTGAACTCGGGAATCGCCTACCAGAACTATCGGAGTTATGGGGTCTACACCACTAACGAAATGAAAAGCCCGGCGTTTCGGGCGGCCTATGGCGGGCTTCTGCGGATAGAGACGGTTCAATGGGACCGCTTTGTTCCCGTCAATCGCGAAGCTCGCAATATCGCCTACGACGTAAGCCCGTCATTTAAACAGCTTGAGGAGTATTTTGAATACGGCCGCGGCACGCAATCATGGATGAAAGGCGGTTCCGATTACATCGCTGCTTTTTTCCCCTGGGCATTTCGAGATGCCTTGTACTCCATTGGATATTTCCGAGATGCTCCATCTACCCATGAATTTCTTTCCGCTATCGGTGAAGAAATCGATAGGGCCTGCGACTCAAAAAAAATAGAATGTCGGCCGCGGTACTCTGAGCTTGCCCCGAAATGGCATACCGAATGGAACGGGCTCGCGGGACAAATCTTTGTTGACACCATAAAACAATTCATCAAATTCAAAGGCTTCGTTGAATTCGGACCGCGAAGAGGCAGTCAGGATGATGAAAAGCTGTTAACGAACTACAAATATGTAACTCAGTCGCTCGCGCGACCGCACCGGGCGGACCTTTTAGAGCGCGTGCCCAAGTATCACAAGGAACGTATCCGGGGGAGAAACCAAATCTTTGCAAAGATACTTTGGCCCTATCGACACCTCCCTCAAATCCTCTTTGTTGTCGGCGTGTTTGTCCTGATCTGGAGGGCCTATCGGATCCTGCGGGGTTCGAGGATTAAGACCAGTGATGCCGTGAGTCTGGCTCTGTTGGCTGGAATTGTGTCATACGCCTTTATTCTGACCATCTTGCAAGTCACGTCTTACACCTCGATTGGCAGGCAACTGAATACGATGTATCCCATCGTACTGGCATTTGTTTTGAGCTGGATGGCCGGGTTTGTACGGCACAAGTCCTGACATGTGAATAAACGGTTTTCATCCCTGGTGAAAAAAAGAGACCTGCTTCTTGCTATTGATCTGGAGGACGTTCGCGACCAAATACCCGACGGGCATCATTATCGGGATCGCGTCGAGGTAAACGTCGAGCAGATTCTTAATCTTTTGAAATCGAGGAACACGCGAGCGACTTTTTTCACCGTCGGCACACTTGCCCGACGCCTGCCGGGCTTGCTCCAAAAAATCCTTGACCAAGGTCACGAAATTGCGGCTCACGGTAATAACCACACCCAATTGACCAAACTTGATCCGCTCACCTTCGAGGCGGACCTGATCCAAAACGTTGATTCCCTGCTGGCGGCTGGCGTGCCGGCGGTCAGCGGCTTTAGGGCACCGACCTTCTCGCTGACGGAACGAACGGGCTGGGCGCATGATGTGCTTGCAAGCCGGGGGTTTAAATACAGCAGCTCAGTGCTCCCAGCGAAAAATCCGCTTTTCGGCTGGCCTGAGTTTGGAGAGGAATCCCGGCGGCTGTCTAATGGCCTCGTTGAAATACCCATCACGCTCCACCCGCGACCGTTACCCAGAGTCCCGCTGGCCGGAGGGGTATACCTTCGAGTCCTGCCGTTCTCCCTAACCCGATTTTCGTTTGGCCGATTGAAGCCCTCGCGTCCTGTTACCACCTACATCCATCCATATGATGTGGATATCGCCCAGGAACACTTCATGCATCCCGATCTCAATGGCAGCCGCTGGATGAACGGATTGATGTACATCGGGCGCCAGAAAGCGCTTGCCCGACTGGGAAGGCTTATTGACCAGAGCAAAGTGTGGCGCTACATCGATTGGGTGGAGCAACACTACACCGCCTGAGAGACTATTCACGGCAACAAACCAGAACGAAATTGGCGGAGAGGGAGGGATTCGAACCCCCGGAACCTTTCAGTTCAACGGTTTTCAAGACCGCCGCATTCGACCACTCTGCCACCTCTCCGATTACCTGAAAGAACATCAGGTTTTACAAGATCGTAAGATTCCCGCGCGTTGCCCTACGGAAACGGCTGTAAACAGGGACCCCGGTTGAATTCTGGCATAATGAGCCCCACTTTAAAAAGGCGTATCGTTTCTTAAACTGTGATCAGGAGATAACCCTACGATGATTAACCGCCAGACGTTGAGTGCTAGCCGCCCCGTTGTCCAGGGAGTTGAATTCAACAAGGTATTAAAAAACACGTACGCGTTGCTGTCCGCAACCCTGCTCTTCAGTGCCCTCACTGCAGGGCTTTCAATGATGATGGGCTGGCCGCATCCAGGCTTGATTGTGACTCTGGTGGGTTACTTCGGGCTGCTGTTTCTGGCCGGCAAATTCCGAAATTCCTCCCTTGGGCTGGTGTTCGTATTCGGACTAACCGGCTTTATGGGTCTCACATTAGGGCCAATTATCAGTTTTTACGTCAACGCAATACCGAACGGCGACCAATTGGTAATGACCGCGCTCGGGGGAACCGGCCTGATATTTCTCGGCTTATCGGCCTACGCACTGAAATCCCAGAAAGACTTCAGCTTCCTTGGTGGGATGCTGTTCGCGGGAATTCTGGTCGCGTTTCTGGCCGGGATCGGGGCTGCGGTATTCAGCATCCCGGCGCTGTCCCTCGCGGTTTCAGCCATGTTTGTAATTCTTATGAGCGCCATGATTCTGTATCAAACCAGCGCCATCATCCACGGCGGGGAGACCAATTACATCATGGCTACCATCACGCTGTATGTATCGATATACAACCTGTTTCTGAGCTTGCTTCAGTTGCTTGGCGCGTTTAGCGGCGACGACTGATCTGATCAAAAACGGAGTACGAGAATTAAACCCCGGCGACCAGCCGGGGTTTTTTTATGGGGCGATCTTCTCGAGCCCCCTCATGTAAGGGCGCAAGACCTCCGGGACGACCATCGACCCATTGTCATCCTGATAATTCTCCATAATCGCTACGAGCGTGCGACCCACGGCGAGACCTGAGCCGTTCAGGGTATGCAGCAGCTCTGGCTTGTCGCCCTGACCGCGGCGAAACCTTGCCTGCATTCGACGCGCCTGAAACGCCTCAAAGTTGCTGCACGATGAAATCTCACGATACTTCGCCTGACCGGGAAGCCACACCTCAAGGTCATAGGTCTTAGCGGAGGAAAATCCAAGATCGCCGCCACAAAGCGCCACCACACGGTAAGGAAGCTCCAGCCGCTGCAGAATCGACTCCGCATGTCCAGTCAACTCTTCCAGTGCTGTCCAAGACTGATCAGGCTCCACCAACTGCACCAACTCAACCTTTTCAAACTGATGCTGCCGGATCATTCCCCGGGTATCTTTTCCATAGGAGCCAGCCTCACTGCGAAAACAAGGGGTGTGGCATACCCGCCTGATTGGCAAGTCGTCTACGCTTACGACGTTTTGGGCGTAAAGATTGGTAACCGGTACTTCAGCCGTGGGAATGAGATAAAGAGGCGTTTCTGTCGCCGTCATGAATTGGTCTTCCGCGAACTTCGGAAGTTGACCGGTACCGAAAAGAGAGTTGCTATTTACAAGATAGGGTACGTAGGTCTCTTCATATCCGTGCTCCCCGGTGTGCACGTCCAGCATAAACTGGATTAACGCCCGATGCAGACGAGCCAGCCCGCTGGTCATCACTACAAATCGGCTACCGGTTATTTTGGCCGCGACCTCAAAGTCCATCATCCCAAGGCCGGCCCCTAAGGCAACATGGTCGAGAACCGAGAACGGGAAATCCTTCGGGGTTCCCCATTTCCTGAGCTCTACATTAGCGTTTTCATCCTTACCCTCGGGCACCGAGGCGTGCGGTATGTTGGGGATTCCTGCGAGAAGCGCGTCTAGATCATTTTTCACGCTTTCAAGTTCGCGATCCAGCGTGCCCAAGCGCTCACCAAGGCCTGCAGTCTGGTCGATGAGCTCAGACGCGTCCTGACCTGCGGCCTTGAGCCGCCCCACCTCTTTCGCCGAACGGTTGCGTTTGGCCTGAAGCTCCTGCTGCTCGGTCTGCAACGTTTTTCTGCGCGCTTCAAGCGACTCGAGTAACTCGATGTCTAAGTGAAACCCCTTGATCTTTAGCTGTTTCGCGATCTCGCCAAGCTGGCTTCGAACGAGTTGTGGATCCAACATATCTAGATAGTCTCTCTGATTACGAAAGTTGCCGCGCTGCCGCCATCCCGGCAGCAGCTGCGACGATACATAAAAGCACACTGGCCGAAATA
>JAYNKS010000128.1:4642-5371 GCA_038111345.1 Gammaproteobacteria bacterium
CCCGGAACCACTGCTGCGTTTCGAGCAAATGCAGAGTATCTGCCGAGAACGCTGAAAAGGTCGTAAAGCCGCCGAGGGCGCCTACCATAAGCCCTAGACGCAAATAATGCGATCCATTAGTTTTGCCATCCAACAGGATGGCGGTCAGCCCAATCAGAAAAGAGCCCAATACGTTTACAGCGAAGGTTCCCCATGGAAAGTCGCTGCCCATGAATCCGATGATCCGCGTATTTAACGAGTAGCGCAGCATAGCGCCTAAGGCGCCACCAATACCCACCACCAGAAAGTCCGCCATCGTTCCTACAGATCCTCTCGGATGAGATCTACTTCAGGTGGAAGCTCAATTTGGAAGGCACGGGGATCGACATCAGCGTTAACAGCAATGTTCTCGAAGCGAACTCGGGTGACCTGATTCATGTGGTCAAGCATCTGCACCAATCGCAGTGCGCCGCTTTCAAATCCCAACTGAATCTGGGAGAACGGGCTATCACTCGCTTTTGGAAACAAAGCGACCCAACGTATCCCGGTCTGCTCACCCAATTCCTCAATTAGATAGGAACGTGTCGGAGTCTCTGAATTCGCCAGCAACCCTGCCGGGGTATTTCCAAGGCCTTTGTCTTGCCAGCGGACGATCGCCTGATCAAGCCCTGGATCGTATATCCACAGCCTTTTGCCGTCCGCCACGATGGATTGCGTTACCGGTTCCCCGTAGGACCACAGGAACTGTCC
>JAYNKS010000129.1:0-3091 GCA_038111345.1 Gammaproteobacteria bacterium
TCAGTGACTGATTGAGAAAACACGTTTACTCAAGTCTCGCACAATTTGAAAATGCTCTTTTAGATCTTCAAGGCGAGCGCTGGCATTCAAGCCGCTGGTGTGCGGCATGAGATAGATACGGGTTACCCCTAGGGTCACTGGTTGAATGCCGGCAACCGCATCGCGCTGCATTAGGGTTCGCCATGCGCCCAGACCAACAAAACAGGCGGTTTTTGGCCTTAGCCACAGGATCAGTCGTTTGACGCGCTCGAAGCCCTGCTTAAACTCCGTCGCGGAGACCTCATCCGCTCTGCGAGTCGTGCGCCGGACAAGATCCGTAAATCCCACGCCGTGATGTCTGAGCGCATGCCAGGGGTCTCTGTCTTTACTGGCTAGGCCCGCCGCAAGTACGGCCGGCCAAAACCGGTTACCCGGTCGCCCATAGGGCACCGCGCTTTGGGCAGAGTATGGACTGGGGTTTAATCCCACGATAAGCGTTTTAACAGAATGCCCTACCGTATCCGGCAGGCTTTCAATCCGAACCACATTCGCAAAAGCGCTCTGCGAACGAAACCCAAGAGGCTTTTGTAGCTCAAAACCGCCGCCAATCAGCAGATCCTCAGCCTTTTGTGGGTTCCACCCCCGCTCTGGTCGAGGAGCAAGCGTCAAGGCAAGGGTCGCGCCGACCGGCCAGTTTGCATGCAGACCGGCCAGTGCTTTCGGCACAGCCCTCAGCGCCTTACCCTCAGCGACCACGATTCTTCGTCGGGAACTCATCAGTTTCGCGTTTCTAAAGCCTGCTTAAGTTGTGTTTTTGACCCGGAGACCAGCTAGTTTCAGTATAATTGCGCGCTTCAGATTTCGATTAAATGTATCGTTCGTCGGTTCACGGAGGACCCCTGGCATGGCAAGCAGTATGAGTGACCAGCAGTTCATTAAAAGTTTTACTATTTTTCTTATTCTGGGCGTTATCCTGACGTTGTTCCTGATTGCAATGGGGATCGTCAATGCGGGCACCATCACGCAGCGTGTGCAGGACGAGCGAAACACATTGGCCGCCACTGGGTCGACAAATACGTTGGCGCCCGTTGGCCAGATGAACGTCGGTACCGTGAGCGCGCCAGCGGCACAGCCCGTTCAGGTCGCCGCCGCCGATATTGATGGCGCTCAGGTTTACCAAAGCGCTTGTATGGCGTGCCACGCCGCCGGTATCGCTGGCGCGCCACGCACCGGGGACAAAGCCGCTTGGACCGATCGTATCGCACAGGGTGCCGATACACTCTATACGCACGCCATTGGCGGGTTCCAGGGCAAGGCTGGCGTGATGCCCGCCAAAGGCGGCAACGCGTCCCTAACGGATGACGAGGTAAGAGCCGCCGTCGATCACATGGTCGCGCAGTCGCAGTAGCCTGGCGCCTGATCAAAAATGAAAAGGCCGGCATTGCCGGCCTTTTTTGTGTCTCCAGATCAATCGTTAACTGAAGGCATTAAACGCGATAATGGTCTGGGTATCGCGAATCCCACCAAGCGTTTGAATTCGCTTATTCACAAAGTGGCCCGCGTCTTTTTCATCGGCTACATAGCATTTGGCCAGAAGATCATAGGGTCCCGAGACAGAGTACACCTCGGATACCCCATCGAGATCCACAAGCGCTTTTGCCACCTCATACGCCTGCCCCAACTCACATTTAACCTGAACAAATATGGTCTGCATATTTTCTTACCTAATCCGCTTTAGGAAAGCGCTGCGTATAAGCCGCTAGCGCGTCGAGCTTGTTCGCCGCCTCGCCGCTGGCGATAATTGCCTGTGCACGCGTCACGCCGGCTTCCAACGAGTCGGCAAGATCTGCGGCATAAATCGTCGCACCAGCATTCAGCGCCACCATGTCACTCGCTGCACCCTTCTCACCGCGAAGTACCGACTCGATCATGGAGAGGCTCTGCGCGGCGTCCTTCACCACCAGCGCATCCAGCGATTGGCGTTCGATACCAAACTGCTCAGGGGTAATCCGATAGTCCGTGACCGCACCGTTTTTTAATTCAGAGACCTGCGTCTCCGCGGCAAGGCTAATCTCATCCAGGCCATCATCCGAGCAAACGACGACGGTGTGCTCGCTGCCGAGATTTTTAAATGCCTCTGCAAGCGGTCGAACCCAATCCTGATCGAAAACACCCACGAGCTGCCAGCGAGCACCGGCCGGGTTGGTGAGCGGTCCCAACAGATTAAAGATCGTGCGCACCCCAATTTCGCGGCGCGGCCCCACGGCATGACGCGTCGCGCCGTGGTGAGTCGGTGCAAACATGAAACCTATCCCGACCGCATCAATGGTCTGTCCCACCTGCTCTGGGCTCAGCGTAATGTTCACGCCAGCCGCTTCCAGCAGATCCGCACTGCCGGATTTTCCTGTGGCGGCTCGATTTCCGTGCTTGGCCATTACTGCGCCCGCGGCGCATGCCACCAGGGCAGCGGTGGTTGAGACGTTAAAGAGACTGGCGCCATCACCGCCCGTGCCAACCGAATCGGCGACCTGATCCGCTTTTACGCTTACCTTGGCCGCGAACTCGCGCATCACGGTAGCCGCGCCGGTCAATTCCTCGACCGTTTCACCTTTCATGTGAAGCGCCGTCAGAATCGCGCCGATCTGTGCAGGCGTTGCTTCGCCGCCCATGATGAGGCGCATCACATCACCTATCTCTGCGGCGCTAAGATCGCGCCCTTTCGTGACCTGCTGTGTCGCTTCCTGAAGGTTCATCTGCGTAAGCGTGCTAACGGTCTACGGCAACAAGACGGTCGCGCCGGTGGTGCGTCGATCCTCAAGTTCCTGGTGTGCCTTGACGGCGTCGGCGAGCGGGTACTCCTGATTGATATCGGCCTTGACGGCGCCCTGCAACAGCACATCGAAAAGTTCCGACGAGCAATTGACCAGATCTTCGCGCGCATCGGTGTAGTGAAAGAGCGTCGGGCGGGTGAGGTAAATCGACCCTTTACCGGATAGACTCGCGGGATCAAAGGGCGCCACCTTGCCTGAGCTTTGACCGAAGAGCACGAGCGTACCCCGTCGGCGTAGACAATCCATACTGCCTTCAAAGGTCTGCTTGCCGACGGAATCGT
>JAYNKS010000129.1:3101-5346 GCA_038111345.1 Gammaproteobacteria bacterium
TGCATCTACGCCTTTCCCATCGGTGAGTTCCTTTACGCGGTCCACGAAGTTTTCCTCGTTGTAAAGGATGGTATGCGTGCAGCCGTTGGCGGTAGCCAGATCGGCTTTTTCCTTTGAACCGACCGTACCAATAATGTTCACTCCTAAATGCTTGGCCCATTGGCACGCAATCAGGCCCACGCCCCCTGCTGCGGCGTGAAACAAAATGGTATCGCCGGCTTTGAGGCGCACGGTGCTGCGCAGCAGGTACTGCACGGTCATACCCTTGAGCATCATGGCGGCAGCAACACGCTCTTCAATACCGTCTGGCAGTTTGACCACGCGCTGGGCCGGCATCAGGCGCGACTGGGCATACGCGCCCATCGGCTGCGCGGCATAGCCCACACGGTCGCCCACAGAGAGATCGCTTACACCATCGCCCACCGCCTCCACGACGCCCGCGCCTTCGAGGCCAGGTGTAAACGGCAGCCCCGGAGCCGGGTAGGCCCCGCTTCGAAAATACACGTCAATAAAGTTAAGGCCCACTGCCGTGTGGCGAAGCAGGATCTCTCCCGCGCCAGGGGCGCCGACGTCCTGCTGCTCCCACTTCATCACCTCAGGGCCGCCGGTCTCATGAATTCGAATCGCATGGTTCATAAGGTAATCTCGTCTAAATCAGAACAGGCGCCGTCACTTGGGAGCGCCAAAAAAGAGAGGGCGAAATTCTAACGCCCAATAAGCCACGACTGAAGAAAGAAGCCCTCTTCCCAAATCCGAAGGGGTCGCTATTGGCCGAAATCGCACCGCACGGCAACGAAAGTATCTGCAAAGAACCCATTGAAATGGGTTCGACAAGCCGCGCCGTATGCCCCGATCCGGTCAAATTCTATCCAGTCGCCCTCGCGGACATCGGCCGGCAGTGCTATCTTGCGCGGAAAAATATCCAGCGAGTCGCAGGTCGGACCGTACGCAGTGAACTCGCGCATCTCGCCGGAAAAATCGCGCGTCGCCACCATCCGCACCGGCAAATGCAGTTTGTATTTTTCTTCAATGAAACTGCCGTACATCCCATCGTTCAGATACACCGCATCGTCTTTTCGAAGATGCACCTGGACAATCAGTGATTCACCATCCACACAAAGTGCGCGGCCCGGCTCGCACAGCACAGGCACGTCCTCGGGCAGATCAATCTCGGCAAGACCGTCTCGAACGCTTTTGAAGTACTGGCTCATTGACTGGCCGCGCGAGTTCAAGTACTCGCCAGGAAAACCGCCGCCCACATCCACGCAGGCCGGCGTCTCGCCTACCGCCCGGATGACCTCACCCACCAGCTTTAGGCCTTCCACAAAGCCCTCGCCATCAAGACACTGCGAGCCGACATGAAAGGCGATGCCGTAACCGAAGCCCTTGGCGAGCGCCGCGCGCGAAAGCGCAATAGCCTCGTCCACGCCTGCGCCAAACTTGCTCGAGAGCTCATACACCGCCCCGGCGTAATGAATGGCCAGGCGCACCACAATAATTGTGTCGCGACTAGGCGGGATCACGTCCGCAATCTTCTCAAGTTCGCTCAGGTGATCCACCACGTAATGACGCACGGCGTAGTTCCGATGCGCCGATTCGATCGCCTCCCGGCTTTTAACCGGATGCATGAAATAGCATGTAGCCTCCGGCAGCCGATCCGATACCAGCGCCACTTCGGCAAGCGAGGCGGTATCAAAATGGCGAATGCCAGCGGCATACAGCGCGTCAAGCATGTGCGGTTCGGGGTTACACTTCACCGCATAAAGCACATCACCCGGAAAGCCGTTCAGAAACTCATGCGCAATCGCATCGATCTTATGCGGGCGAACACAGAAAACCGGCTCACTGGGCCTGAGGTCGGCAACGACAGCCTCGGGTGAGGCATAAGAGACAAGATTTGAGCGATGCGAGACGGCGGAGTCCATATCAACGGTATCCGGTGGGCGTTTTGTTCTGTTAATTCTGACACAGCAACCCAAATAAATCCGAACCACCCCGCGCTATCCTAATGCCCACGCTTGGTCTTAAATCGCTGCAGGCCATCTGCGTTACCGGCCACCTGAGCAACGACTGGCTGCCCGGAGCCGTTTGGATCCTCGCGCCAGCTATTGGCCTTGCCATGGATCTAAAGCCTTCGGAGATCGGGCTTTTGATCACGATTCACTCCATCGGCGCATCCCTGGCATATTTTCCGGCCGGGATTCTGGCTGATCGCGTGCACTCTCAAGGTCGACTGCTTCTGGGC
>JAYNKS010000130.1:0-850 GCA_038111345.1 Gammaproteobacteria bacterium
TCACTGAGGAAAAAGCCGCCCTTACCCAGCAGCTGGATGAAGTCCAGGCGGAGCGTGACGGTCGACAACAGCAGCTGGCTATTTCCGAACAAGAGCGCGAGGCGCTCGCTTTGAATCTTGATCGGGTGCAGCAAGCCATGATCGAACTGCAGGCGGAGCAGGCTCGCCTGATCGGCGCGCTCCAAAGCCAATCTGAAAAGACCCAGGCGGTGACCCAATCGCGCGATGATCTCGTGAGTGAGCGCCAACGACTTGCTCAACAGGTCGGCACGCTGGATGTCATGCGCGTGTCCTTAGAGACCGAGATCATGGCGTTGCGCGCAGAACTTGCGAACCTGTTGCGAGCGTCGGTCAGTAACGAGAGGGCCCTGCAGGCGAGTCAGCTGGAGGGCGAGGCGCTTAGCGCCCAGCTTGCTGAGACCGCCCTAGAGTATCGTCTGACGAAGGAGGAGCTGGCGTATCTACGTGCGGAATACGCCGATGAGGTGGCCAAATTCACCCGAGAGCGCGAACTGTTGATGACGGCGCATCAGCAGGAACTCGATGTGCTTCGAGAACAGCATTCTGACCTAGAGAGCAAGTACAACCGCCTGGTTCGCCCGGCGCGCAGCACGGTTGGGCGATTCGTCGTGGAGGTTCGGTTCAGAAAAGACGGCGAAGCCCGTCGCTATTCCATCAGACCCATCGCTGGTGGCCTTGAGGAAGAGGTCTCTGAGACGGATTTGCACCGTCGTCTGACCGCTCTGAAAGCACAACACGGGGACAAACTTTATACCAAGGTCATCATCGATGATAATTCGGTGACGCACGGCGAGGCCTGGTCCTTCACCAGCAAAATCCTCAACCGCTA
>JAYNKS010000130.1:860-5345 GCA_038111345.1 Gammaproteobacteria bacterium
TTACTACCAGAACTGATCACTCGATCAGGTGCTCATCATGCAGTATCCCGAAGATTTCGACGTCATCGTAATTGGTGGCGGACACGCTGGAACGGAAGCCGCGTTGGCTTCTGCCCGCACCGGTGCGAAGACGTTGCTCGTTACGCATACGATCGAAACGGTCGGCCAAATGTCCTGTAATCCGGCGATCGGCGGCATTGGGAAAGGTCACATCGTCAGGGAAATTGACGCCCTTGACGGCGTCATGGGAAAAGCGGCCGACCGGGCGGGCATCCAGTTTCGTATCCTGAATTCCAGGAAGGGTCCCGCCGTGCGCGCCACGCGCGCTCAGGCAGATCGGGTGCTGTATCGACAGGCTATTAGACAGGCGGTCGAAAATCAGGAGGGCTTGTCGCTGCTTCAGCAATCGGTAGACGATATTCGAGTGGAGGGCGATCGAGTAATCGGCATCGTCACCAGTGATCAGGTCGAGATTCGTGCCCAGGCGGTGGTGCTCACCACAGGTACGTTCCTGAACGGAAAAATCCACGTGGGCAGTGAGAACCAGCCTGGCGGTCGGGCAGGCGATGCACCAGCGGTGGTGCTGGCCCAACGTCTGCGGGAGATTTGTCCGCGCACCGGCCGACTGAAGACGGGTACGCCACCGCGAATCGACGGACGGACGATCGATTTTTCCCAGCTTGAGTCGCAACCGGGAGAGTCACCACCACCTAACTTCTCATTTACGGGCACCCTCGCCGATCACCCGCAGCAGGTGAATTGCCACATTGCAGCCACCTCGGAAAAGACACATGATCTGATCCGCGCCGGGCTTTCCCGATCGGCGCTTTACGGCGGCAAAATTGAGGGCGTGGGGCCACGCTACTGCCCGTCGGTCGAGGATAAAGTGGTGCGATTTGCTGATCGAGCCTCTCATCAGATATTTGTGGAACCCGAGGGCTTAACCACCCATGAGATTTATCCCAACGGCCTATCCACCAGCCTACCTTTTGATATTCAGTGGGACATGGTCCGCAGCATCAAAGGTTTTGAGGGCGCGCGTATTACCCGCGCCGGCTACGCCATCGAGTACGATTATTTCGATCCGCGCGATCTGTTGCCGTCGCTGCAGACCCGCGCGGTCCAAGGCCTTTTCTTTGCCGGCCAGATAAACGGCACGACCGGTTACGAGGAAGCGGCGGGACAGGGTCTGGTGGCCGGGCTGAATGCGGCCCGCTTAAGCCAGCGCGAGGCGCCCTGGTGGCCCAAGCGCGAAGAGGCATACATCGGGGTGATGATTGATGATCTGGTTACACGCGGCGTGAGTGAGCCGTATCGCATGTTTACGTCACGCGCGGAGTATCGACTGCAGTTGCGCGAAGACAACGCTGATCTGCGGTTAACGGAAATCGGTCGCACGCTCGGTCTGGTGGGCGATGATCGCTGGCGGGCGTTTGTTGCCAAACGCGACCTGCTGGATGCTGAGCGCGCGCGGCTGCGCGCGACCTGGGTTCGACCGGGCGAGGTTCCAAAGGCGCAGGTCGAGCGCGTGCTCGGGCAGATGCTGAGTCGAGAGCAAACGCTGGCCGATCTTTTGCGCCGACCGGAAGTTGGCTATGGCGATGTTTGTGGCTTAATTGAAAACTGGCAGCCGATTTCGGATGCTGCCGTGATTGAGCAGCTGGAAATCGAGGCGCGATATGCAGGCTACATCGATCGCCAGCGCGACGAGATCGCTCGAGCGCGCCGGCACGAGGATACCCGCATTCCCGATGATCTCAACTACGCAAGCGTGCGGGGTTTGTCGACGGAAGTGCTGCAGATCCTCACTGCCCACAGGCCGCTAACGGTGGGCCAGGCGGCACGCCTGTCGGGGATCACGCCCGCGGCGATATCCTTAATTCTGGTGCATCTGAAACGCCAGCATTTGCGCTCGGCGGCTTGAGTACGCTGAGTCAGGCCGACAAGCGCTATCTGCTGAGCGGCCTGCAGGCGGGCGCCCGGCAGCTGAAACTTGCTCTGGCCGATTCGGATCTCGAAAAACTGATCGCCTACATCAATCTGTTGCGGCGTTGGAACGCCACCCACAATCTCACCGCTTTAGATGATCGCGAGAAAATCCTGACCCACCACCTGCTCGATAGCCTCAGCATTGCGCCTCATACCCGGGGGCCTGCTGCCATGGACGTGGGGTCGGGAGCCGGATTTCCCGGCGCGGTTCTGGCCCTGGTCCACCCGGACGAGCATTGGACCCTGGTCGAAAGTCGAAGCAAGAAGGCGGGTTTTTTACGGGAAGTCAAAGCGCGGCTCGGCATAAAAAACCTGTCGGTTTTCGAAGGCCGTGTGGAGGATTACCGAGCCGATGAAAATTTTGATACGCTAACGGCGCGCGCGGTGACATCGCTTGCTAACCTGTTGAGGATGACAGCCCACCTTTGCCATCCGCGGCTTCGTCTTATTGCCATGAAAGGCGTTTATCCTGATGACGAACTGATCGCTCTTGATCAGGACCAAAGAGAGGCAGCGCAGGTCATACCGGTTTCGGTTCCTGGCCTTTCGGCGAGTAGGCATATGGTGTTGATAGAAGGACTACCTGGGTAGCAACTTGAGCAGAATCATCGCAGTTACCAACCAGAAAGGCGGCGTGGGCAAAACCACGACAGCGATTAATCTTGCGGCTGCACTCGCCCGCACGGAGGCTCGCGTGCTGCTGGTTGATTTGGATCCCCAGGCTAACGCGACGGTGGGTAGCGGTGTGCCGCGAGACCGCCTTACGAGCACCATCTATCAGGTGCTGCTTGGCGAGAGCACAGCGGCTGAGACCATTGTCGAGACGGCTTCTGGCTTTGATCTTTTGCCCGCGGAGCCTGGCCTCGCCGGCGCGCAAGCAGAAATTACTCACGGGGAAGAAGGCGATAATTTTCGGCTAAAGACGATATTGGATAGGTTGAGTGATTATCGTTTTATTTTGATCGACTGCCCGCCGGCCCTGAACATCCTGACCCTCAATGCGCTGGTTGCGGCTCATTCCGTATTGATTCCGGTCCAATGCGAGTACTATGCCCTCGAGGGCCTGAGCGGTCTGGATGACACCATCCGTCGCCTGCGAAACGGCATTAATCCGAATCTGGTCATCGAGGGTCTTTTGCGCACTATGTTTGACGGACGAAATTCGTTGACCAACGAAGTATCCAAACAGCTGGGAGCCCACTACGGCAACCTGCTGTACAAGACCGTTATTCCCCGAAACGTTCGTCTGGCGGAGGCGCCTAGTTTTGGCAAATCCGTGATCGACTATGACCCATCCTGCCAGGGGGCCGTCGCCTATCGGGAGTTGGCCACGGAGCTTTTGCAAAACCTAGAGCAGATTGAATCAGTAGAGGCGAGGGTATGAGTTCACGACCCCGACTCGGAAAGGGACTGGATGCGCTTCTCGGTGCGTCGCCCTCTGCAGTCAAACCGGCGGAGGGCGAACTGCGCCAGCTGATGGTGAATCAGATTCGCAAGGGGCGCTATCAGCCCAGAACCCAAATGGACGAGGCGTCTTTGCAGGAACTGGCGGCGTCTATTTCGTCGCAAGGCATTATCCAGCCTCTCTTGGTGCGCGAAACGGCAGGCGGCGGTTACGAGCTGATCGCTGGCGAGCGGCGCTGGCGCGCAGCGCAGATCGCCGGCCTGACGCAGGTCCCGGCGGTGGTGAGACGGGTGCCAGATGAGGCGGCGCTGGCGGTGGGACTGATTGAAAATATCCAGCGCGAGAACTTAAGCCCAATTGAAGAAGCCGCTGGGTTCAAACGGCTGTTGGATGAATTTGGTCTGACGCATCAGCAGGTTGCGGATGCGGTGGGTCGCTCGCGAACAGCGGTGACTAACCTGCTTCGTCTGCTCAAACTGGATACGTTGGTCAGAGAGCATCTAGAAGCGGGCTTGATCGAAGCCGGTCATGCTCGAGCCCTTCTGTCGCTTCCCAAGAACCAGCAGGCGGTGGCGGCCAAGGCCATCATCTCCAAGCGTTTATCGGTCCGCCAAACGGAGGATTGGGTACGGCGTTTCCTTGAGGAGCAGGAGCAGAAAGGCGGGAAGAAAAAACCCAAGCGCCGCAAAAGCCGCGATATTTTGCGGCTGGAAGAATCACTGTCGGAAACGCTGGCAGCGCCTGTTCATCTCGAGTCACGAGACGGCAAGTCGGGCCGCTTGGTCATTGTCTACAACTCGCTTGACGAGCTGGATGGCATCATTGAGAAGCTAGGGGGTTAAGATCCCGGCTGATCTTCAGCGCCGCGGAATTCCGATCACGCGTCCGGCTTGTTCGGGTCGGGGCAACGTCCGATGCGCATCCAGCAAGTGGGACACCGTCTGGTAAATCGAGTCGGGAAATGCTGAGGAGCGGCGGGTTTCCAGGCTGACGTGCATCATGATCTGCTCGCTGGTGGCGGCCAGGTAGCCCTCGGTCGCGTGGTACATCCGCAGAAAGTAATGCACCCGCTTACTGTCGGCGTCCAGCAG
>JAYNKS010000131.1:0-5324 GCA_038111345.1 Gammaproteobacteria bacterium
AATGTGACAAGCCCGATTGTGGCCGGAACACAGATCAGAAAAACCAGTCGAAGCGCCCAATCAAGAGTCATCCCGTATTTTTTGTCGTTTCCTTCAGCGACATTTCGGGACAGACTGGGCAATATCACCGTGGCAAGGGCAACCCCAAATACGCCCAATGGAAACTCCATAAGCCGGTCAGAGTAATAAAGCCAAGAGACACTTCCGGTGACCAGGAAAGAAGCCAAAATCGTGTTCACCAGCAAATTAATTTGGGCGATCGACACGCCAAAGATTGCGGGCAGCATAAGCCGAAACACCTGAGATACGCCCGTCCCAGCCAGCCCCTCCTTGGAGGGTCTGGCCCGGAGAGTGGGTCTCGGGAGGCGACCAAGGCGTTTAAGAAACGGCAGCTGGAAGCCAAACTGAATGAACCCTGCCAGCAACACGCCGCCTCCAAGCGCCATTGCGGGGCTTTCGCTCGTGGGCACCCACAGCCACACTGTGGCGATGAGGCAAAGATTCAAAAGCACGGGGGTAACGGCAGCGACTGCAAAGCGGCTGTGGGTATTAAGAATACCGGCCGCTAAAGCCACGAGAGAGATGAAAAACAGATAAGGAAAAGCCAGTCGTAACGTAGTGACGGCCGCGTCAAATTTCAGCGGTTCAGCAGCAAATCCCGGCGCAATAAGATGGATCAATTGGGGCGCGAAAAGCACCCCAAAAAAAGTGAAAAGGATCAGGATAAGACCTAACCTGCCCGCCATCAGGCTAAGGAAGGCCTTTACCTCCCGCTCGGGATAACGGCTCTCGTACTCTGAATAAACCGGAACAAAGGCTGCGGACAGTGCGCCTTCGCCAAAAATGCGGCGGAAAAAATTGGGTATCCTGAAGGCTACGAAAAAGGCATCCGCGATTGGACCGCTGCCGAGAAACTGGGCAAAGGCGATATCTCGGATCAATCCCGTGACACGGGAGGTCAGGGTCATACCCCCGACGGTTCCCACCGAGCGGATCATCGCGAATCGTCCTTCACTCACCCGTCATATTCCCCTGTATTAACAGACTGACCCTTTTATTCGGCCCCGATAACTCGATTTAACCTCAAACAGGCGCTTTTCGTTGACAAAACACGCTCTTTTTTCGATAATCGCGCGTCGTTTTTACCCGGGGATCGATCCATTGGCTAACTCACCTCAGGCCCGCAAGCGTGCGCGCCAAGCTTCCGACAGTCGGGAGCGAAATATGTCGCAGCGCTCCAGCATGCGGACCTCAATCAAGCGCTTCATCAGCGCGATCAACAGCGATGACGTGCCGTCTGCGCAGGCGGCCTACCGCGAGCTTTCGTCCAAGGTAGATCGAGCCGCCCGAAAAGGTCTGGCCCATCCGAACCGCGCGGCTCGCCTGAAAAGTCGCCTCAACGCCAGACTAAAGGCAAAGGCCGCGCCCGCCGTTTAAGTGAGTTCCTGAGCGTTGTTCTCGGCCCTGCGTCAGAGCAACGCAAGATTGTCCCGGTGAATTAACTCGGGCTCATCGATGTAGCCGAGCAGAGTCTCGATAGACCGGCTCGATTGGCCCGCAATTCTCATTGCCTCCTCAGAGGAATAGTTCACCAAGCCCCGGGCGATGACTTTCGCTGATGTCGCAGAGACGCAATCAACGAGATCGCCTCTTTGAAACCTCCCTTCGACGGCCACTACCCCTACGGGCAGCAGACTCTTTCCGCCTTCCAGCAGTACGCGTTCAGCGCCGGCATCTACCGTTAGGCGCCCGTTGGCGCGCATTCGTCCCGCCAGCCATTGCTTGCGCGCCGCCATCCGGCCCGTGGCAGCGCTCAGCAGAGTGCCCGGATTCTCGCCCCTGGCGATCTTTATAAGATTCTGCGGATCCCGTCCAGAACAGATCGCGGTGGCGGCCCCCGAACGCGCCGCCTTTGCGGCGGCCAGTACCTTGGTTCTCATGCCGCCTCGTCCCAAAGACCCTGAGCCGCCCGCATAGCCTTCTAGACTGAGGTCGCCCGCCTTACCCTCTTTGACCAGTCGGGCGTCAGGATGCGTCCGAGGATCCGCATCATAAAGACCGTCCTGATCGGTCAGAATAACCAGCAGATCCGCTTCAATGAGGTTACCCACCAACGCGCCTAGCGTATCGTTATCACCAAACTGAATCTCATCAGTAGCGACGGTATCGTTTTCGTTGATGACCGGGACAATTCCGAACGTAAGCATGGACCGAAGGGCGCTTCGTGCATTTAAATATCGCGTGCGGTCGCTCAGATCCGCACTGGTGAGCAATACTTGCGCGGTCTCCACCTCAAATTCCTCAAAGGCCCTCTGGTACGCCCGAATCAGGCCCATCTGACCGACGGCAGCCGCCGCCTGAAGCTGGGGTAATTCAGACGGACGAGCACTCCAACCCAGGCGAGCCATACCGTTCGCGATCGCGCCAGAGGAAACCAACACGATATCGATTCCCCGCCCCCTTAATTCAACACATGCGCGTGCGAGCGAGCGAATGAGGTCAGTATTGAGACCCGTGTCGTTACCACGAAGCAGCGCGCTGCCTAACTTAATTACCCAGCGCTGGCTACCCCCTACCTTGTCAGTCGAGAGCGTCATGATCTTTACCCAGGGTTAACCAAATCTTCTGGCACAACGCTTTACAACCTTGTCCGCTGACGCCGGAAATCAAAAACCAGGGCGCGTTCCAGGCTAGCGTTCGCAGCGACTGCTCACAGGTACTCTGCGCCTGGTCGGCAGGAAGGGTATCGGCCTTGTTGAAGACCAGCCATCGAGGACGCGATGCCAACTCTGTATCAAAGGCGCGAAGCTCTGCGACCACCGACTGGATCGCTGCCTCGGGGGGAAGCTGAGCGAGATCACTAATGTCAACGATATGAAGAAGCAATCGCGTCCGTTGCAGGTGCTTCAGAAACTGGATGCCGAGGCCCGCGCCGTCAGCAGCCCCCTCGATTAGCCCAGGGATATCCGCCACCACGAAACTCGCCCCCAAACCCACATCCACCACACCTAGCTGCGGGTGCAGAGTAGTAAACGGGTAATCAGCGATCTTGGGAGTGGCTGAGGACACCTGCGCCAGAAAGGTGGATTTTCCGGCATTGGGAAGCCCTAACAACCCAACGTCCGCAAGAACCTGCATCTCCATTCGGATCACTCGACGATCCCCTTCGCCCCCGGGAATCGTACGCCGAGGCGTTTGATTGACAGAGGATTTGAACCGGGCGTTTCCTACCCCACCACGTCCACCGGCAGCAATTTTGAAGGTCTGCGCGTCCTCGCGAAGATCAGCCAGCAGTTCACCCGTCTCCTCCGAATAAACCAGCGTGCCTACAGGCACCCGCACGATGCAGTCTTTCCCGGCCGCGCCAGAGCAGTTTCGCCCGGCCCCTGACGCTCCGGTGCCGGCTTTGAACTTTCTCGTGTAACGAAAATCAGCCAGCGTATTCAATCCCGAGTTGGCGACCAGAATAACGTCTCCTCCGCGTCCGCCATCACCGCCGTCCGGACCGCCTTTAGGGACGAACTTTTCGCGACGGAAGCTCAGCGCGCCATTGCCGCCATTACCTGCCTGCACAGTAATGGTCGCTTCGTCGACGAATTTCACGGTGTGTTGGGTTGCGAAAAAAAACCCCGCCTGAGCAGCGGGGTTTCTACGGACGGTGCCTGGCGTCTACTGACCGGTCAGTACGCTCACCGTCCGGCGATTTTTTGGACCTTTGATACTGAAATCAACCTTGCCCTCCGCTAACGCGAAAAGCGTGTGGTCCTTGCCGATACCCACATTCAAGCCCGGATGAAAGGCTGTGCCTCTTTGGCGAACCAGGATATTGCCCGCGAGCACACTTTCGCCGGAATACCGTTTTACCCCTAATCTTTTAGACTCGGAGTCGCGACCGTTTCTCGAACTTCCGCCTGCTTTCTTATGTGCCATTCTTTATACCTTCTTGGCGCTCTTCACGCCTTTCGCTTTTGATTCGCGCGCTCCTCGATTTAAAGCACGCGACAGAATCAGCTATTAATTTCGGTGACCCGTAGATGCGTGTAGGCCTGTCGATGTCCCTGCGTACGGCGGTACTTCTTTCGCCGCTTCATCTTGAACACGCGGATCTTCTTATCCCGCCCGTGACCAATGATCTCTGCCTTGACCGACGCTCCAGCGAGTACCGGGTTGCCGATCGACACCTGATCGCCATCGCTGATCATCAGGACCTGGGCAAGATCAATATGGGCTCCAGGCTCACCGACGAGCTTTTCCACTCGAAGATTGTCTCCGACACTCAGTCGATACTGCTTGCCACCAGTTTGCACCACTGCGTACATGATTAAAGCTACCTAAATTGATATATCTACGGGCGTACCCGAAGGCGGGCAGCCGACGTCGACCTGTCCCGGAAGGCCGCGAATTTTAGGCGATAGGCCCTTATTGGTCAATAAAATGACCGCTCATGCCGTCACTTAATAAACACGTCGCAGGGTAATATCGCCTTATGGCCACGATTCAGCCCATTCACCGGAATTCCACGCTTAAAGAAGCTTCAAGCGACGCGCTTTTGCGGGACGCCATCGCGCTTGTCGAAAACGATATGGGCGCTGTCAATCGACATATTCAGGCCCAGCTCAGTTCAGATGTGGCGCTGATTCAGGAGATTGGTCATTATATCGTCGCGGCCGGCGGCAAGCGGCTACGCCCCGTCACGGTGCTGCTAAGCGCCCACGCCCTCGACTACCGCGGCACGGCCCATATCGATCTTGCGACCGTGATCGAATTTATCCACACCGCCACCCTGCTACACGATGATGTCGTGGACGACTCTGCGCTTAGACGAGGCAGAGAGACAGCGAACGAGCTATGGGGCAACGCCGCCTCGGTATTGGTGGGGGACTTCCTGTACTCCCGAGCATTTCAGATGATGGTTGCGGTCGGAAAGTCCCGCGTCATGGATATCATGGCAGAGACCACCAACGCGATCGCGCAAGGTGAAGTGATGCAGCTGCTCAATACGCATAATCCAAAGACAACCGAGTCGGATTATCTCGAGACGATCAATCGCAAGACCGCGCGGCTTTTTGAGTCCGCAGGCCGTTTGGGCGCTGTGTTGGCTGACGCTGGGCCAGCCACAGAACAAGCGCTTGGTGGATTTGGGCTAAACCTGGGAATGGCGTTTCAGATGATCGATGATGCGCTTGATTACAGCGCCAGCGCAGATGAGATGGGAAAAAATGCAGGCGATGATCTTGCCGAGGGGAAAACCACCCTACCGCTGATCTGTGCGTTCGAACGGGCGAAGGAATCGGATCAGGCGTTCCTCAGGCGGACCATTGAGA
>JAYNKS010000132.1:0-5281 GCA_038111345.1 Gammaproteobacteria bacterium
AATAAAAAGTGAAGATCAGGCTCCTTCAAAGGCCCACGATCGGGGCAGCAAAAGATGACTGAGGTAAATTTGGCGGATTACGTCTATCGAAAGATTTTCGAGATCTTTCTAGACGATTTCTTTCGCATTATCGAAAGCGAGCGCCAAATCAGTGCACCGGTGTCGCTTGAGGGTTTACGCAAAATTGAGTTAATGCGACACGAGCTTCTTGAAAAGATAACCACGACCCTCGCTCGAGACGAGAAATTTTCAGCCCACCCGCATTCCACACTAGGATCTGAGATCATCAGTGAGACTTTCGAGCACTGTTATGATGAGCTTTGTCGTTTTTCAGAGGCCACAGGCGAAAATTTCCTGCAAGCGAAAGAGCAGTTACGGTACTTCATAACTTCACGGCTGCAGTAATCTCGGCCCCGGTGACCCTGCATTGACGTGACGGGAGGGAAAACGTCTTGTGGGTCCTCATATGTTTCTCGCGGATCAAATATTCCGCGTCTATTCGAAAATCTCCGTGCTCCAAAGGCACTAAAAAATCAGCAAAAACACCTATTTGCATCAAATTCATAAAAATCCTGTTTATGTTCGTTTGAAAAAATAAAAAGTGCAAATATGTTCGAAGGAGCATAAACTGATATTCGAACGAACTTCGGTTCATCCCTCTGTGGTGGCGATAAACAATAATGGAAAACCTATCAGACCGGCAGGTCGAGATCACGGCGCTGCTTCGCGACTGCGATTTTCTTTCTGTTGAAAATCTGTCCGAGCGCTTTTCGGTAACCGCTCAGACCATCCGGCGCGACCTCAACACCCTGTGCGAAGCGGGGCTGGCGCGACGCCGGCACGGTGGCGTTGAAAAATCACTATCGGCGGAGAATCTTGCCTATGGGTATCGACAGGTCCTATTGCGCGGAGAAAAGCAGGCGATCTCTCGAGCGGTTGCTGCGCAGATCCCAGATGGTTCTTCTTTGGCCTTCAGTATCGGAACCACGCCCGAGCGCGTTGCGGCTGCTTTACTCCAGCACAAAGATCTCAAGATCTTCACGAACAACCTAAACATTGCCCTGCTGATGTGCTCAAACCCAACCTTTGAGGTGAACGTCGCGGGCGGTCAAATCAGGAACAGCGATGGCGACATCCTTGGACCGGGCATGGAAAAGTTTCTGTCTTCATACTTGTTCGATTTCGGCATTTATGGAGTTGCAGGCGTGGAGAGTGACGGTACGCTTGTCGATTTCAGTGAGCGCGAGGTCCGCGCGCGAGAGTTAATTCATGAAAACAGCCGCACCACGATTCTTGTTTTAGATCACAGTAAATTCGGCCGGGTCGCCCATGTTCGAGGCGGCCATCTGACTCAAGTGGCAAAAATATTTACAGATCGTGAGCCTCCCAAAAATATACGTGACCAGATTGACGATTCAGAAGCCGAGCTGATTATCTGTGAGGAGGGGCTCTCGTCGTGAGCGAGTTGGTCATTAAACACCTCGTGAAGGCGTGGGGTCCGACCCGGGCGGTTAACGATGTCTCGTTTGTGGCAGAAAGCGGAACCTTGACGGTGCTTCTTGGCCCTTCCGGCTGCGGTAAATCAACCATTCTCAGGATGGTGGCAGGACTGGAGTCGGTCGATCAGGGCGAAATCTTAATTAATGGCCTAGATGTAACCCAACAGGATCCCGCTTTGAGAGGGGTATCAATGGTGTTCCAGTCATACGCTCTCTTTCCGCACCTTGATGTCCGGGAAAATATCCTGTTTGGGCTGAAGGTTCGCAAGGTGCCCCCGCTTGAGCGGGAGGCCCGATTGAAGGAAGCGGCCGACATGGTGGGCCTAGCCGAGTATCTTGATCGGAAGCCTGCACAACTCTCAGGAGGGCAGCGCCAGCGGGTCGCGCTCGCCAGGACAATCGTTTCCAAGCAGCCTATCTGTTTAATGGACGAGCCGTTATCAAATCTCGATGCCAAATTGCGTGCGGAGATGAGAGATGAGATTCACCGCCTTCAAAAAACCTTGAATCTCACCATGATTTACGTGACCCATGATCAGACCGAAGCCATGTCATTGGCCGATCAAGTGATTCTGCTTCGAAGTGGGAAGATCGTGCAGATGGGGACGCCTTTGAATCTGTACGAACAGCCTGCAACAGACTTCGCTGCCCAGTTTGTGGGCACGCCCCCAATGAACGTGGTCGATCGATCAGGTCTTGAGATGGATATGCAGGTCAAACCCAATGCGGTTTTCGTCGGAATCCGGCCAGAAAAGATACGTTTTTCAAATACGGGATTGCCGGCCGTGGTGAGCTCGATCGATTACATGGGAGCGGAAACGATTGTTCGGGCTAAACACCGCGAGAGCGTGATTTTCGCCCGACTTGAGGGCCGCCCGGAGGTGTCTGAGGGTGATCACATCTGTCTGGAGTGGGATGCTGCGGACCTGCATGAGTTTGATCGCGACGGATTAAGAATTTCAGGTGGCGCATGACGCTCGGTCTTTGCATGATTCCATGTAAAAACCGCGAAGGAAAAACGGAACAGATACTCATACGAATTTAGGAGGGCATGAGAAGACGAGGGGCTTGCTCGTGCTTATCCGTAGAACCCATTAGCCCCCTTTTGATTCATAACTGAAACGTTAAATGCAACCCTAGAGGAGGAAGCAAAATGCTATTAAAAGCAAAGCGAACGCTGGTCCAGCTCGTAGCTGCGACTTGCCTCAGCTTAACCGCCGTAATCGCTCATGCGAAAACGGAACTTACGATGTACTACCCGGTGGCAGTGGGTGGCCCGCTCACGAAAATCGTTGATGGACTGGTCGCTGATTTCATGAAAGCCAATCCGGATATTGATGTAAAGGCCATCTATGCCGGTAACTACAACGATGCGCGCGTAAAGGCGCTCGCGGCTCTCAATGCAGGGCAGCCGGCGCAGCTGTCGGTCATGTTTTCAATCGATATCTACGAGTTGATTGAGCAAGACGCGATTGTCGCGTTTGACGATATCGTTAGCACCGACGAAGAACGAGCCTGGTTGAACTCTTTCTACTCGACGCTGATGGAAAACGGCCGTACGGCCGGCAAAACTTGGGGAATTCCGTTCCAACGCTCAACCATCGTGATGTACTACAACAAGGATGCTTTCCGGGCTGCTGGATTGGATCCCGAAAGCCCACCGGCTACTTGGGAGGAGCTTGTTGCTGCAGGTAAAAAGCTGACTAAGGCTGACGGTTCGCAGTGGGGCGCCATGATTCCGTCGACAGGGTATCCGTACTGGATGTTTGGTGCGTTGGCCATGCAGAACGATCAGGTGCTCATGAACAATGCAGGCGATACGACGTATTTTGATGCGCCAGCCACGGTTGAGGCGCTTCAGTTCTGGAAGGACCTTGGCTCTAAGCACAAGATCATGCCTGAAGGCACTATCGAGTGGGGCACGTTGCGGAAAAACTTCCTGGAGGAGAAAACCGCCATCATGTGGCACTCTACGGGTAACCTCACAACGGTAAAAAAGAACGCAAAGTTCGATTTTGGTGTGGCTATGCTTCCAGCAAACAAACGGCGGGGCACCCCGACCGGTGGAGGCAACTTCTATATCTTTAAGAAGACCAGCCCTGAAGAGCGAGTGGCAGCCATGAAGCTGATCAAGTTCATGACGAATCCAGAGCGCTCAGGCGAGTGGTCTATGAAGACCGGCTACATGGGCGTCAGTCCTGCTGCGTACGAGACGGCCAAGTTGCAAGAATATGTAAAAGGCTTCCCATACGCCGCTGTGGCAAGGGATCAGCTTGAATTTGCTACGGCAGAGCTTTCAACCTTTCAGACGGGGCGCGTCCGAAAGGCTCTGGATGACGCGCTTCAAGCTGCGTTAACCGGTGCGAAGACGCCCGCCGATGCGCTGGGTGATGCTCAGGCAGAGGCGGTCCGGCTATTGAAGCCTTACCAATAAAGGTATGAGCCGGCGGCGGGGTAGGATCCTCCGCCGGCTTTCTCTTTACCTAGACAAAGACATTCGATAATGAATCCGGCGATGCGGCACGTGTACGGATGGCTGCTGCTAACCCCAGCCGCTATTTTGCTGCTTGCCTTTACCCATTTCCCGACCGTAGCAACGCTTTTCGAGAGCACTTTTTCAAAGGGCAACATCGTTCGACCGTCGCGGTTCATCGGGACGGGTAACTACGAGGCCATGATGGCCGATCCCATTTTTTGGAAGGTGCTGGTTAATAATTTCTGGTTTGCGCTCGGGACTATCCCAGCGTCGATTGCGCTCGCGATCGCAATGGCTTTATTGGTAAATCGCGCGCTTCCTGGCCGCCCGTTTTTGCGCCTCGCCTACTTTACTCCCACGATCCTGCCGATGATTGCGGTTGCCAACATCTGGCTTTTTTTCTATTCGCCGGATATTGGCCTGATTGATCAAGTGCTTTCCGCCTTCGGCTTCTCAGGACATAACTGGCTGGGGGATCCGTCGACCGTTTTACCGGCCATCATTGTCATGACCGTGTGGAAAGAGGCCGGCTTTTTCATGATTTTTTATCTTGCAGCGCTCCAGAATCTATCTCCTGAGCTGGAAGAGGCCGCGCGTCTTGAGGGCGCGTCGCGGTGGTACTTTTTTTGGCGAGTGGTTTTCCCGCTCCTGATGCCCACCACGCTCTTCGTTCTGATAAACGCCGTCTTGAATTCATTTAAGCTGGTCGATCACCTTTTTGTTCTGACAAAAGGGGGGCCCGATAACGCGAGTAATCTCCTGCTTTACTACATCTATGAGAATGCGTTCTCTTATTTTGATACCAACTATGCCGCTACGTTGACAGTGGTACTGCTAGTGCTCCTCGCGCTGATGTCGTTGGTTCAGTTCTTCCTATTGGATAGACGCGTTCATTACCGATGAGTGATCTCGCAATAAGGAGACGGTACTCGGCGATTTCGACAAGCCTCGAAACGCTAGCCGCTTGGGTGCTGGCTATTCTTTGGATATCACCTTTGCTGTATGCGGTGTGGGCCGCGTTTCATGCCAGTGAGTACGCCATCAACTTTGAGCTATTCGCGCCTCTGACGTTGATTAATTTTCAAGAAGCGTTGGAGCAAGCGCCGTTTCTTCGTTACGGTTTTAATACCTTTGTTCTGGTTACGATGCTGCTGATCTCACAGCTGTTTGTATGCACGCTGGCCGCTTATGCGTTTGCGCGATTTAATTTTGCAGGCAGCAGTGTCGCGTTCGCGCTGGTGCTGGTGCAATTGATGATTGCGCCTGAGATCCTAATCGTTGAAAACTACAGCACGCTAGCGAAGCT
>JAYNKS010000133.1:0-5238 GCA_038111345.1 Gammaproteobacteria bacterium
GTATACGGCAGAGGATCTTGAGGCGCTGGAGCACCACACCGGACTGCCTGGTTTTGCCCCCTATGTACGCGGACCCAAGGCGACGATGTATGCCGGTCGGGCCTGGACCATTCGACAGTATTCGGGTTTTTCCACCGCCGAAGCCTCCAACGCGTTCTATAAACGCAATCTTTCCGCAGGCCAGAGCGGTCTCTCCGTGGCTTTTGATCTCGCGACCCATCGGGGTTACGACTCCGACCATCCGCGCGTTTCGGGCGATGTCGGAATGGCTGGGGTGGCGATCGATTCGGTGGAGGATATGCGTATCCTTTTTGACGAGATCCCGCTGGACAAAATGTCGGTGTCCATGACGATGAACGGCGCGGTGATTCCGGTGCTCGCTATGTTTATTGTGGCGGGCGAAGAGCAGGGGGTGGATCCTGCTGAACTTTCTGGGACGCTTCAGAACGATGTGCTGAAAGAGTTCATGGTCCGCAACACCTATATTTATCCGCCACAGGCGTCCATGCGGATCGTCTCCGACATCATCGCCTATACCGCGGCCCATATGCCCAGGTTTAATCCCATTTCCATCTCCGGGTACCACATCCAGGAGGCAGGGGCTACGGCCGTGCAGGAGTTGGCCTATACCCTGGCCGACGGAATTGAGTACGCCCGTACCGCGGTGGCAAGCGGCCTTGCCATTGATGCGTTTGCGCCCCGGCTGTCATTCTTTTTTGGCATCGGAATGAATTTCTTCATGGAGGTTGCAAAACTCCGGGCCGCGCGGCTGCTTTGGGCGCAGCTGATCGAAGAAAAGTTCTCTCCTAAAGATCCCCGCTCCCTGATGTTGCGCACCCATTGCCAGACCTCGGGTGTGAGTCTTACAAGTGAGGATCCGTATAACAATATCGTTCGAACGACTATCGAGGGCCTGGCGGCGGTATTGGGCGGCACCCAGTCTCTTCACACCAACAGTTTCGATGAGGCGCTGGCCCTGCCTTCAGACTTTTCGGCCCACATTGCCCGGAACACGCAATTGATCCTGAGAGAAGAGGCTGGACTACAGCATGTGGTTGACCCGTTGGGCGGTTCTTACTACGTCGAGAGCTTAACGGCGAGCCTGGTAAGTCATGCTCGACAGATCATTGACGACATCGAAGAGATGGGCGGCATGACACAAGCCGTCATCAGCGGCATTCCGAAGCTTCGTATCGAGGAGTCTGCAGCGCGCAAGCAGGCGCGTATTGATAAAGGTGACGAAGTCGTTGTCGGCGTAAATAGATATCAGGCCCCAAATCAGACGGAGGTGGATATCCTGAGTATCGATAACTCGGAGGTCAGGACCAATCAGTTGACCCGACTGTCAAACCTCAAGGCAAGTCGTGATCAAGCGGCCTGTGATGCATCACTTGCTGCGCTTAAAGAGGCCGCCGGGACCCCTAGCGCCAACCTGCTACAGTACGCGATCGATGCCGCTCGCGTTCGTGCGACGGTCGGCGAAATTTCCCAAGTGCTTGAGGATGTTTTTGGGCGGCATCAGGCACAAGTGAGGACGATTTCAGGCGTGTATGGGGATGCCTACGAGCAGGACGCAGAGTTCATCGCGCTCAAGCGGGAGGTAGACGCGTTCGCCTCAAGCGCGGGCCGTCGGCCGAGAATTCTGGTGGCCAAGCTGGGGCAGGACGGACATGATCGTGGCGCGCGTATTATCGCCACCGGGTTCGCCGATGTAGGCTTTGATGTCGATATCGGGCCTTTATTTCAGACGCCTGAGGAAGTGGTGCAGCAGGCGATCGACAACGATGTTCATGTCGTTGGAATCTCGTCCCAGGCGGCCGGACACTCAACGCTTGTGCCTCAGGTGCTCACGTTGCTGCGTGATCGCCAGGCGTCGCATATTCGGGTGGTCCTGGGAGGGGTGGTGCCAAAGGCGGATGGTGAGGCCCTTGCCGCGCTGGGCGTAGCAGCCTTTTTTGGCCCGGGAACTCCCATTTTGCAGGCGGCGCGCGATGTGCTCGCGGTGATTAAAGACTAGAGCGGGAGTGAACCGACATGCGTGAAATTATTGAGGAACTGGAGCGTCGCCGCCTAGCTGCTCGCTTGGGAGGTGGGGAGAAGCGGATTGAAGCGCAGCATGCCAAAGGCAAACTGACCGCTCGTGAGCGCCTGGATGTCCTGCTGGATAAAGACAGTTTCGAAGAATGGGATGTGTTCGTCGAGCATCGCTGTGGTGATTTCAACATGGCCGATAAGACCATTCCAGGCGATGGGGTAGTGACTGGCCATGGGATGATCAATGGCCGGACCGTTTTTGTTTTCAGTCAAGATTTCACAGTGCTGGGGGGATCGCTCTCCGAGGCGCACGCGCAAAAGATCTGCAAAGTGATGGACCATGCCATGAGGGTGGGAGCGCCCGTCATCGGTCTTAACGATTCGGGCGGCGCTCGCATCCAAGAGGGCGTGGACTCGCTAGCCGGCTATGCGGAAGTGTTCCAGCGTAATGTGCTTGCATCCGGAGTGATTCCGCAAATTTCAATGATTATGGGCCCCTGCGCGGGCGGCGCTGTGTACTCGCCAGCGATGACTGATTTTATTTTTATGGTCCGTGACACATCCTACATGTATGTCACGGGGCCAGAAGTGGTGAAGACCGTCACGCACGAGGTGGTTTCCCATGAGGAGCTCGGTGGGGCGTCCACGCATACCAGCAAGTCTGGCGTGGCGGACGGAGCATTCGATAACGATATTGACGCCTTGCTTGCGGTGAGGGAATTTTTTGACTTCCTGCCGTTAAGTAATGCGGATGAGCTACCTGAGCGGGCACCTGTGGATCCGGCGGACCGGCTGGAACCCGCTCTCGATACGCTGGTACCGGCGAATCCAAACAAGCCATATGACATGCACGAACTCATCGAAAAAGTACTCGATGACGGGGATTTTTTTGAGATCAAGCCGGACTATGCCGGCAATATCCTGACCGGTTTTGGAAGGATGGATGGGCGCACCGTCGGGGTTGTGGCCAATCAACCCATGGTGCTGGCCGGGTGTCTGGATATTCAGTCGTCAACCAAAGCCGCGCGATTCGTTCGATTCTGTGACGCGTTTTCTATTCCGATTATTACCTTTGTGGACGTGCCCGGATTTCTGCCCGGGACCGCACAGGAATACGGCGGAATTATCCGTCACGGGGCCAAACTACTTTATGCCTATGCGGAATGCACCGTACCTAAAGTGACCGTCATTACCCGGAAGGCGTACGGCGGTGCTTACGACGTGATGGCCTCAAAACATCTGCGGGGTGATGTCAATCTGGCGTGGCCTTCGGCTGAGATCGCCGTGATGGGGCCGAAGGGGGCAGTAGAGATCATCTTTCGCGAAGATATTGGTGACGATGAAAAAATTGCTGAGCGCACTGAAGAGTACCGGCGCAAGTTCGCCAATCCATTTATCGCTGGACATCGGGGCTTCATCGATGACGTGATTCTCCCAAGCGAGACACGTCGGCGGATCTGCCGATCGCTTAAGATGTTAAGGAACAAGCACCTCGAGAATCCGTGGCGAAAGCACGGCAATATTCCTCTGTAAGAAGGGATCCAATATGAATCATGGGAGCGTTCTGGCAATTTGGATTGCCGCTACCGAGGGTGGTAGGACCCATGCCGTTGACGAGGTGAGGGCAACGGCCGGCGCCGGGCTCGAAGGCGACCGGTATTGTTCTTCAACAGCGGATCCCGGAACTCAGCTCACCCTTATTGAAGGCGAGGAGATAGACGCTTTTAATGCGGCGCTCGACCTTGATCTCGCCCAGGGACTGTTTCGCCGAAATCTGGTTACGCAGTCCGTTCGTCTTAATGATCTGGTGGGACGGGCGTTTTCCGTGGGGGATGTCCAGCTACGGGGTATTGAACTGTGTGAACCTTGCGCCTACCTTCAAAATCTTCTTGAGGTTCCGGAGCTGGTGAAGACCCTGACCCATCGCGGTGGGTTGCGCTGCGAAATCCTCTCCAGCGGTACGCTTCGGGTGGGCGATACGATTCAGCCTATTTAGTCGTCGGGCCTTAAGGTCTTGGCGGTTTCGCGAAGGACAAACTTCTGGATTTTCCCGGTGGAGGTCTTTGGTAGATCGACGAAGATAATTGTTTTGGGCACCTTGTAATGCGCCATGTGATCCCGACAGAAGCTGATCACGTCTTCGGGTGAGGCTTGTTGGCCTGCCCGCAGGGTGACAAAGGCGCATGGAGTTTCCCCCCATTTCTCGTCAGGCCGAGCCACGACTGCCGCCTCGAGGATGCTGGGGTGACGATATAGGGTTTCCTCTACTTCGAGGCTTGAAATATTTTCCCCGCCCGAAATGATAATGTCTTTTGAGCGGTCCTTAATTTCAATATAGCCGTCCGGGTGGCGCACCGCGATGTCGCCGCTATGGAACCAGCCGCCGGAAAACGCGCTGTCGGTAGCCGCCGGATTTTTAAGATAGCCCTTCATGACGGTATTCCCCCGAACCATCAATTCGCCATAGGTTTTACCGTCCCAGGGGACATCCTGCATCGTTTCGGGATTTTTAACGCTGGCATTTTCCAAGGTGCCGTAATGGACGCCTTGGCGAGACATTCGAGCGGAGCGTTGCGAAAGCTCGAGCGCCGACCAGTCCTCCTGGGGCAGGCAGACGGTGGCTGGCCCATAGGTTTCGGTCAAACCGTACAGGTGGGTAACATGGAAGCCATCACGCTCCATGGCTTCGATGACCGCCGACGGCGGAGCGGCGCCGCCAGTGGCGATCTCCACGACCTGCGAAAAGCGGGTTTTCGCGTCAGCCGGCGCGTTGGCGAGCATATTCATCACGATTGGCGCGCCGCACATGTGAGTGACGCTGTTTTCTGCAATAGACGCAAACACGGCCCGTGGCTCCACCGCCCGAAGACAAACATGGGTGGCAACCGCTGCTGTCACCGCCCAGGTGAAGGTCCAGCCATCGCAGTGAAACATCGGCAGTGTCCATAAATAGACAGAATCCCGACTGAGTCCCATCGTCTGCATATTTCCAAGGGCGTTGAGGTACGCGCCGCGATGATGATACACGCAGCCCTTGGGATCGCCGGTGGTGCCTGATGTATACAGCAGCGAGAGCGTCTGCCATTCGTCGGCCGGCTGAAGATCAGTGAAGACAGGCGAAGCCGAGGCAATAAAGGTCTCGTAGTTTGTCTCACCCAGACTCTCGCCGCCCTCACTCTGCGAGTCCTCAATATCAATGACGAG
>JAYNKS010000134.1:0-5223 GCA_038111345.1 Gammaproteobacteria bacterium
GCGTGTAGGTTTCCAGTATTAACGTATAGGCCGGCAGGCTGAAGGCTAGTGCAGGACCTCCCCACGCCAGGCAAAATGCAGTGAATGGGCTCAGCGAAAACGTACTGTCCGGCGCTCGTGGGCTCCGGTGTCTTGTCGTGGGGGATGCCATGCTCGATCGCTATTGGATAGGCGATGTAGATCGAATATCTCCTGAGGCGCCTGTGCCGGTGATTAGCGTCAAGAGTAGCGAGGAGCGCGCGGGTGGGGCCGGTAATGTCGCGGCAAATATTGCGTCCCTGGGGAGCGCCTGCGAGCTGATTTCCTTCATTGGAGACGATGACGCGGGCAAACGATTGAGCGCTATTCTTTCTGAGTCGGGCGTGGGCGCTCACCTGCATATTGATGGTGACGGTCGCACTACTGAAAAGTTGCGGGTGGTTTCCCGAAACCAGCAGCTACTTCGAATAGATTTCGAAACGCGACCGGGACCCGACCTTATTCAACAAAGCGTTTCAGATTTTGAGTCGCTTAGTATCGAGACGGATGTCATTGTTATTTCGGACTATGGAAAAGGCGGTCTTGGCCATATATCCGACATGATAAAAATTGCTCAGCGGTTGAACACGCCGGTAATCGTCGATCCCAAAGGGCAGGATTTCAGCCGATATGGTGGAGCGACCGTAGTTACTCCCAACGCCCAGGAATTTGAGACCGTCACGGGAGTCTCTACCCATGATGATCGTTTTAAGTCGGCGGCCTTGAGCTTAGTGCAAGATATTGGTGTTGCGGCGCTACTTGTTACTCAGGGCGCAGAGGGTATGTCGTTATTTCTGAACGACGGCACCATGCTCCATCAGGCGGCTGCCGCTGTTGAGGTTTTTGATGTCAGCGGTGCGGGTGATACCGTGGTTGCGCTGCTTGCGGTAGGTTTAGGGCTTGATCTGGCGTGGTCAGATTGCATTCAGCTGGCGACATACGGGGCCAGTGCGGTGGTCACCCGTTTTGGGACAAGCGTGATTCGACGCGAAGACTTTGCTGGGCTGTAGGAATTGCGAACATTTCGTAGAGTTAATGGGTTAGGCAGCAGCATGGAGCAGCAAGGAATGACACGATGTTGGTAGTCACAGGTGGCGCGGGCTTCATCGGCTCCAATCTCGTTAAAGCCCTGAATGATCGTGGTCGGGAGGATGTGGTTGTGGTCGATGATCTCTCGGATGTTAAAAAGATCGTTAATCTGAGAGAGCTAAGGATTGCCGATTACATCGATATGAATGACTTCATCGACGGGATTGATCCCTTGCATCAATCTGACCCTATTGATTGTCTATTTCACCTAGGTGCCTGCTCCGATACGATGGTAGAGGATGGTCGCTTCGTAATGGCCGTAAACTATGAATATTCAAAGGCCCTTTTGGCGGTCTCGCGCCGGCATGGCATCCCGCTGATTTATGCGTCGTCTGCCTCCGTCTACGGTCTTGATGGACCCTTCGTGGAGTCCACGAATGCGTATAAGCCATTAAATGCATACGCTTATTCGAAAACCCTTTTTGATCAATATGCCTGGCGAGAAGGACCAGCCCGCCCGCCGCAGCTAGTCGGTCTTCGTTACTTTAATGTTTATGGTCCGGGGGAAGCCCATAAGGGGAGAATGGCCTCAGTCGCGTGGCACCTTACCCATCAGTACTTCAACTCGCAGGAGGTGAAGCTTTTCCGAGGCACCCATGGATATGCCGATGGCGAGCAGCGCAGGGATTTCATCCACGTCGACGATGCCGTCCGGGCCAATTTGTTTTTTCTTGATCATCCCGAGAAAAGTGGGATCTTTAACGTCGGCACCGGCCGCAGCAGGACCTTTAACCAGGTGGCGGTCGCCGTAATCAACGCCTGCAGGGGGGTTAATGGCGAGCCTAGTTTATCGATGGAAGAGGCCGTCGCGCAGGGCCTACTGGCCTACTACGATATGCCCAACGGTCTTCGAGGAAAGTATCAGAGCTTTACGGAAGCCAACATGGACCGGCTGTGGGGGGAAGGCTTCTCCTCGGGGTGTGTTGATGTTCCAGAGGGTGTCGAGGGTTATGCGGCCAGTATTTATCGTGATTTAAAAGACCGTACTGTTGAAAATTAAAGGAGCGCCCTTTGTCTTTCGCATCTGAATCCTTGCTTCCCAAACCCCATGATTGCTCGGTTTTGGTCACGGGCGGCGCTGGTTTTATCGGGTCAGCAGTTATACGCGCGCTGGTGGCTAAGGGTTACAAAGCCATTATCAACGTCGATGCGCTGACGTATGCAGGTAATTTGCTCACCCTGGAAAAGGAGTGCACCTACCCGGGGTATAAGTTCGAGCACGCAGACATATGCGACCTCCATCAAATGCGTACTATTTTTGATCGCTATCAGCCCGATGCCGTGATGCACCTCGCCGCGGAATCCCACGTAGATCGCTCTATTGATGGCCCGGCGCAGTTTATAGAGACCAATATAAAAGGCACCTTCAACTTGCTTGAATTGGTCCGCGAACGAGATGCGGGTCGATCGAGTGACGCTCTAAAGACTCGATTCCATCATGTGTCAACCGATGAGGTATATGGCTCGCTCGGGGCAGACGGCTATTTTCTCGAGGAATCACGTTACCAACCTAATTCACCTTACTCGGCGAGCAAAGCCGCGTCAGATCATTTGGTGAGGGCCTGGGGTGAGACATTTGGTCTAAATACTGTCGTTTCGAATTGCTCGAATAATTACGGTCCTTATCAATACCCCGAGAAGCTCATCCCCGTCGTGATTCACCGCGCTCTGAACGGCGACGCGATTCCGGTCTACGGCAGAGGGGAAAACATTAGAGACTGGGTGTTTGTTGATGACCACGCCCGAGCGTTAGAGCGCGTGATGCGGGCGGGCGAATCCGGGCGGACCTACAATATAGGTGGGGAGTCAGAGAAGACAAACCTAGAAGTCGTTGAGGAGATATGTCGGATTCTTGATGAGCTGAAGCCGAGGCCTCGGGGAACTCACCGGGAGCTTATCGAATTTGTTACCGATCGCCCGGGCCATGATTTCCGATATGCGATCGATGCGTCGCGGGTAAAGGCTGAGCTGGGTTGGACCGCGCAGGAGAATTTTAGTTCTGGTATTCGCAAAACCATCCAGTGGTACCTTGATAATGTAAATTGGGTCGAGGCTGTCGGTGGGCGTTCCAGCGCCTCGCGTCGGCAGGGCCTCAGGGGCGCGCGATGAGAGGTCTTATTCTTGCCGGAGGGTCTGGGACTCGACTCTGGCCGGTTACCCAGGTTGTGTCCAAGCAGCTCTTGCCTGTTTACGACAAGCCGATGATCTACTATCCGTTAAGTGTGCTGATGCTTGCGGGATTGCGCGACATCCTCCTGATCTCCACGCCGCAAGACACGCCTCGTTTTCAGGAATTGCTGGGAGATGGCTCCAAATGGGGCATCAATCTTTCATACGCGATCCAGCCTTCTCCGGACGGGCTCGCCCAAGCCTTCACCTTGGGAGCTGAGTTTATTGGACAGCAGCCCTCCGCCCTGATTCTAGGAGACAATATTTTCTACGGGCACCACCTGACCGAATCCGTGCGGCGCGCACGGACCCTGGCCCATGGCGCAACGGTGTTTGCCTATCCTGTCGGGGACCCAGAGCGGTATGGCGTGGTGAGTTTTGGCGCGGACGGTCGCGCCGAGTCGCTTGAGGAGAAGCCAAAAGATCCAAAGTCCCGATATGCAGTTACCGGCCTTTATTTTTATGACGAAAGAGCTCCAGAGTTTGCCCGATCGTTAACGCCCTCGGCTCGCGGTGACTTGGAAATCACGGACCTCAATCGTCTGTACTTGGACGAGGGGACTCTTAATGTCGAACTGTTGGGGCGGGGGACCGCTTGGTTGGATACGGGTACCCACGAATCACTGTTACAAGCGTCGGTGTTTATTGAGACCATCGAAAGTCGGCAGGGAATGAAGATTTGCTGTCCGGAAGAGATCGCCTTTCGAATGAACTTTATCGATGTGGATCAGTTGGCGAGTCTCGCCGCTGACCTCAAGAAAAGCAGCTACGGCGAATACCTCTTTCGAATCCTTGATGATCTCTGATTCGAATTCGAGCTAAAGCGGGTTTCTCGTTTTTTAGGTAATACAGATTGACAAAAAAATCTGACCGCGTCGACCCGTTCTATGTTTTTGATAGCCTGCGGGAACATCGTTTTATTATCGGACAATTATCGAAGCGGGCGGTTCGAAGTCGTTATCGTGGCACGCTATTGGGCGTTCTGTGGTCGTTGATTACGCCAATGGTCATGCTGACTATTTATACCTTTGTCTTTGGTATGGTGTTTAACGTTCGATGGGTCTCAGAAGGAAGCAACAATCTCGACTTTGCCGCCATATTATTCTCCGGAATGATCGTGCATAGTATTTTTGCCGAGTGTCTGACGCGCGCCCCGACCCTGATTACCAGTAATCCTCAATATGTAAAAAAGATCGTTTTCCCCCTTGAGTCCTTACCTTGGGTGACGTTATCCACAGCGTTCTTTCAGGGTATGGTGAGTATCGCTATTCTGGTGGGTTACCTTGTATTCTTTGCAGGCGGCCTGTCCTGGGCGGTTCTCCTCCTGCCCATTCCGCTGGCCGCACTGGTTCCGTTCTGCTTGGGAGCCGGTTGGTTAATCTCCTCTGCGGCCGTGTATGTGAAGGATATCGGACAGCTCATGGGGCTTGTCAGTACCGTTTTGTTTTTTTTGGCGCCGATCCTATACCCCAAAACGGCGCTTCCTGATTTTTTGCAAGGCTTTCTTTATTTAAACCCAATCACCGTGGTGATAGAGGAGAGCCGCAAGGTCTTGCTGTGGAACGAGCCACTGAATTGGGGGGTCTTAGCCATCTATTTTGCATGCGGTGTGCTTTTTGCATGGCTCTCCCTGGCGTGGTTCCAAAAGACCCGCAGAGGATTCGCCGATGTCCTCTAGGCCCATCATCAGCCTTCAGGGGGTGGCAAAGTCGTACAAGATTTATCCGCGCCCCATAGATCGGATTCGAGAGATGTACTCCATTCGAAATCGCACATACCACAAGACGTTTGATGCACTTAAGCAGATCAATCTTGAGATTGGCGAGGGGGAAACCCTCGGCATCATCGGCCCTAACGGGTCTGGCAAATCGACCCTACTTGAAATTATATGCGGCACGCTGTCGCCGTCTTCGGGTTCGATTGACGTTCGCGGAAGAATTGCCGCCT
>JAYNKS010000135.1:0-5216 GCA_038111345.1 Gammaproteobacteria bacterium
AGGCATTAACTGCGAAACCATTCTCCGACCGACAGGCGCCGGTTGATATCAGCGGTCGACCCATGACTCAGGGTGCTAATCCTTTTAGCGATCTATTGTGCAGAGAAGCCTTGCGGATGGCGGGGCGTTTTCTGGTTCGCGCCGTGAACGATGTGTCCGACCACGAGGCCCGTCATGGCATGATGTTCACCGCTACCCTTGCTGGAATTGGTTTTGGCAACGCAGGTTGCCACTTACCGCATGCGATGTCTTATCCGGTATCCGGTCGCGTGCGGGGTTACCGGCCGGCGGGCTATCCTGATTCAGAACCGATCTGCCCACACGGGATGTCCGTTATCGTGAATGCACCGGCGGCCTATCGGTTTACCGCTGCGGGTTGCCCGGATAGGCATTTGGAGGGAGCAGGGCTATTGGGTGCGCACCTGAACGGATCCTTAAAGAGCGAGGCTGGAGAGATTTTGGCTGGCCAGATCGAGCAGATGATGCGGGCAACCGGCGTACCCAACGGGATATCGGGCGTTGGTTTCACCACCCAGGATGTGCCGGCGCTGGCGAAAGCAGCCGGCGCTCAACACCGCCTGCTGTCGGTTTCTCCCCGTCCCGTGGGTGAAGAGGATCTGGTCGATATATACGCCGATGCGATCCGTTATTGGTAAGTCGTAGACCGCCGGGTGCCGCGGAAACGACTGGTCACGCCTTTAGGACTGAAGTTCTTTCAATACTTTTTGAACCGACTGCGCGTGACCCTTAGCCGAAACACGTTGCCAGTGTTTGGCGACCTTGCCTTTAGGATCGATTAAGACCGTTGATCGAATCACGCCCTGGGTAATTTTTCCGTACATATTTTTTTCACCCCAGGCACCATACTTGGTCATGACCTTGTGGTCGGGGTCGCACAACAGGGTTACCTTAAGTTTGTACTTTGCGATGAACTTTTGGTGAGACTCGACAGAATCTGGACTGCAGCCAAACACGGTAGCCCCTAAGGTTCCAAATTTCTTCAGATCCTTGGTGAAATCCTGCGCTTCAATTGTGCAGCCGGGTGTATCGTCCTTGGGGTAAAAATAAAGCACAACCCATTGTCCTGCCAGATCGGCCAACCGAACTTTGCTGCCGTTTTGATCAATCAGGGTGAATGCCGGCGCTTTTTTTCCTTCAAGGGACATGGGGTCGCTCCGTATGATGTCGTGTCGGTGGGGAAGATCAGAGAACCCGAGCGGCGCTCTGACGCTAGCGCAGATTCTCACATGTATGGATGTATTTTTTGTGGAGTGTTGACGATTTCTCGGTGAATGTTATGATATAACATAATATTATTTCCCCTACTCGAGAACGCCTGTTGCAATGAATAAGTGGAGCCTAAAGAGACTCAAGAGGCCTCTTAGCGTTTTGGCCACCGTTTACGGATCCCTGCTTATATTAGTTCCCGGCCCTGTTTTTGGTGAGGTCGGGCTGCGCGTCGTCACGGATATTGCGCCTATCCAGTCGCTCGTCTGGCGCGTGATGGATGGCCTCGGTGAGCCGGCCGTGCTCGTCCCTCCTGGGACGTCGCCGCATCACTATTCGTTACGCCCTTCCGATGCCTCGGTCCTGCAGCAGGCGGATCTTGTTTTCTTTGTGGGGGCTGGACTGACGCCCTGGCTGGAAGGCCGCCTGCCGGTTCTGTCGCCGAGGGCCGATAAGGTGAACCTCTCATCGGCTCCGGGCGTGGTGATTTGGCCCTATCGAACTCTGGCGCCCTCGCACGAGGATGAACCTGAGGACGGGCACGAGCATTCGCATGGCGACGGTCATGGACACTCGCATGGTGACGCAGACGATGCCGTCGATCCCCATATGTGGCTTGATCCCGTGAACGCTCGTGAATGGTTGATCTTGATTGGGGAGGTGCTGGCTGGGGCGGACCGCGCCAACGCGACGCGTTATCGCGAAAATGCAAGAGAGGGCGCCGAGGAGATATCGGACCTGATGGATCAACTGGCCCATCGGGTCGTTGACCTAAAAAAAGACGGGTTCATTGTGTTTCATGACGCCTATCAGTACTGGGAACGGCGATTCGGGTTTTCCGTCCAAGGCGCAATGCTCCCGGCAGATGCGTCCACGCCCAGTCCAAAGCGCCTAAAGGCCCTGCGCGCACTGGCAGAAAGCGGAAAGGTCAGCTGTGTTTTGTCTGAACCCCAATTTGACCGAAGTCTGATCGACAGCGTGTTTGCATCACAGTCGATCCGAATTGGCATGATTGATCCTGAAGGCGTTGGGTTGACCCCAGGGCCTGGTCTTTATGCGCAACTGCTTTCGGATGTCGTCGAGCGAGTCAGCGAATGCCTGCAAAGGCCATGATCTAACGGTATTATTTTCATGACGGCTGCCCGCCAAAACCTGGGTTTTCGTGTTTAGCACAAGATGAGACGCACTAATCTGAATCCGGCCTTCTCCGATCACGATCATTCGGATTGCGCGAAGGCGATGATTCAAAGCGCGCGCGACATTTGCTCAAGCCGTGGTTTACGACTCACGCCGGTACGTGCAAAAGTCCTGGAGCTCCTCACGCAATCCCACGTACCGCTCGGGGCCTACGATGTGCTGGATCAGTTGGCCTTGGCCGGGTTTCGTTCACAACCGCCTGTGGCTTACCGTGCGCTCGACTTTCTCGTCGTTAATGGCCTTGCTCATCGAATCGAAAAACTAAACGCATTTGTCGCCTGTACACACGCGGACTCTGGACACTCACCAGTATTCATGATCTGCGGGCATTGTCAGCGCGTTGCGGAGACCACGGCGCAGACCAAGCGATCGGTTTTTGATCAAACCGCTCGGGAGATCGGTTTCGATATTCGCAATACCGTCATCGAATTAGAGGGTCTTTGCTCGGAATGCCAGCAGAACAAGGCATGACGCTTATCGCTACCCAAGGGGTGTCGGTGCAGATCGGCGCAAAACAAATCCTGAGTAACGTCGACTTGTCGATTGGTCAGGGTGAAATTGTGACTCTGGTGGGGCCGAACGGCTCAGGAAAAACCACGTTGCTCAAGGTCCTGATTGGGGCGCAGACACCGACCCGGGGTGCGGTCATGCGCGAGGCGGGGCTTCGAATTGGATATGTGCCTCAACGACTTGCCATTGAGAGGGCGATGCCGATGACGGTGTCGCGTTGGCTCGCGCTATCCGGGTTCGCGTCGGTTGCCGAGCGAAAAAGCATAGCAGAGCGGGTGGGGCTCGTCCCGCTTTTGGATCAGCAGATGGCATCTTTGTCCGGCGGGGAATTTCAAAGGGCGTTGCTGGCGCATGCTTTACTGATCCGGCCAGATCTTCTGGTGCTTGATGAGCCGACTCAAGGTCTGGATCAGCCTGCTGTGGCTGCCTTCTACCGGTTAATTGATGAGGTTCGACGCGAGCAGCGTTGTGCTGTGCTCATGGTCAGTCACGATCTGCATGTGGTAATGCGCTCTTCTGACCATGTCATTTGTCTTAATGGGCACGTCTGCTGTCAGGGGACGCCGACGCTGGTTTCGGCGGCGCCCGAATATCAGGCGCTTTTTGGATTTGGAACCGAAGGCGCGCTCGCGCTCTATCGACATGAGCATGACCACCGCCATGATCACTTGGAGAGCCAGCACGATGCTTGATGATTTTATCGTTCGAGCGTTATTGGGAGGAATGCTCCTGGCGGTGGCAGCCGGTCCCCTGGGCTGTTTTGTGGTCTGGCGGCGCATGGCCTATTTTGGAGATGCGACTGCCCATGCGGCTATTTTCGGCGTCACGCTCTCGCTCGCGTTTTCGCTTTCGATTTTTATTGGCGTTTTATTTGCCGCCCTCGGGGTAGCGATCCTTTTGGCATTATTCTCAGGTCGCCTGTACACCGCAGATACGATGCTGGGAGTGGCCGCTCACGGTGCCCTCGCGCTTGGGTTGGTCTCCGTGTCCTTCCTGACGGACGTGCGCGTCGACCTGTCGAGCTATCTTTTTGGGGATATTCTGGCGGTAGGTCAGAGGGATCTGCTGGTGATCGCCAGTGGGGCCGCATTCATTCTGCTTATCCTTGGCTGGCGCTGGAGGCGGTTGCTCCTGGCGACCCTCAATGAAGACCTTGCCGTGTCTGAAGGCCTAAATGCGCGAACAGAAGCGCTGCTGCTTGTCTTGCTCATTGCAACACTCGTCGCGGTCGCGATCAAGATTGTCGGCGCCCTGTTGATTACTGCGATGCTGATCATTCCGGCCGCAGCTGCTCGACCCTTGGCGAGGACGCCGGAGGGTATGGCTGCGATAGCGATTGTCATGGGAATGATCTCGGTCGGCGCAGGACTCGCCGCCTCATTCGATTGGGACTCTCCAGCGGGCCCTACGATCATCGTGATCGCGACGGTGCTTTTTGTGGCCACCGGCACGCTATCACGACTAAAGAGGACTTAATTTCTCGTGACGTCGTCCCGTATTACGTACGCAAGCTTTTCTGATCGGGCGAGCGCGGAACAGGCGATCGCCGTATCTATTCGTGAGCAACTGCTTGGAGTAATTGAAGCCAGGAGGCAGGCAACCTTAGGCGTGAGTGGCGCGAACCTAGAGCACCGGGAAGATTCGACATGCCCGAAGTGAGAACGCTGATAGACCCTTTAGAAAGCGATTTCGATGGTGTCCATCGTCAATTTGCATGGTCGATTCCGGAGACCTTCAACATGGCCCATTGGGTATGTGATCGGCATGCCGATGGCACGAGTCGTATGGCGCTTTGGTGTGAGAGCGAGCGGGGGGATACATCAAGTTACACATTTGACGATCTGCAGCGCTCGTCAAATCAATTGGCGCATGCGCTGCTGGGCTTGGGTGTAACGCGGGGAGACCGAATTGCCATTCTTCTGCCTCAGCGGGTCGAAACCGGCCTTGCGCATCTGGCGGCCTGGAAGATTGGTGCGATGTCTTTGCCGCTATCGATTCTCTTTGGCGTTGATGCGCTTAAGTTCCGGCTGATGGATAGTGGCGCGCGCGTCGTGATCACAACTGCCAGCGCGACAGAACAGCTTGCCGAGCTGAAAAGAGATTTACCGGATCTTGAGTTTATTATTGATTGCGATGACCTAACAAATGGGTTTTGGCCTCTACTGGATAAGGCATCCGATCAACTGAATCCAGTGGATACGCTTGCTGATGACCCGGCCCTTGTGATCTACACCTCGGGCACCACAGGGCCGCCTAAAGGAGCGGTTCTGGCCCATCGATGC
>JAYNKS010000136.1:0-5199 GCA_038111345.1 Gammaproteobacteria bacterium
CTCTCTGCCCAGGCAACCGATGTCTCAGTAAACAAGGCCACTCGAACCCTTTTTCGCGTCGCCCCCACCGCGCAAATAATGCTCGACCTGGGTCTCGCCGGCATCAAGCAGCACATAAGACATATAGGCCTTTTTAACAATAAGGCCGATAACATTCTTAAAACCTGTCACATCCTGAAGGAGCGATATAAGGGTCGCGTACCCAGAACCCGCTCTGAGCTTGAAGCGCTGCCCGGCGTCGGCCGAAAGACCGCGAATGTAGTGCTCAACACGGCCTTTGGTGACGAGACCATTGCGGTAGACACACATATTTTCCGCGTAGCCAACCGCACCGGTCTTGCCCGTGGACGCACTGTGCTCGCCGTGGAAAAAATGCTGCTGAAAAATGTCCCGCCCGGGTTTCGAGCAGACGCCCATCATCTTCTGATCTTACACGGCCGCTACGTATGCAAGGCCCGGGCACCGCTCTGCTCGGCGTGCGTGATATCGGACCTGTGCGCCCACTTCAAGCGCGCCTGACCGTTTAACGTTGCTTCTGGCGTAGGGTTTCGAAGAGTGCGATCCCGGTCGCCACGCCGACATTAAGACTCGGAAAAGTCTCGACCGAGGGAACCTTTATAAACGCATCGCAATGCTTCGCCGTCAGGGTTCGAAGTCCGTTTGCCTCGGAACCAAACACCCAGGCGATTCGCCCGCGCAAATCAAAATCGAAGAGACTCTGCTCAGCCCGCTCTGACGCACCCAGGAGCCAGAAACCCGTCGCTTTGATCTCATTCAGGGTCTGGGACCAGTTGCCGACCTCAAAAAGCTCAAGATGATGGGTGCCGCCCGCCGCCACGCGCAGCGCCGCCGGCGTTAATCCGGCGCCTTCGTTCGCCGGTAACACGACTGCGCTCACCCCCGCAGCTGCGGCTGATCGTAAACAGGAGCCAAGATTGCGAGGATCCTCAAGGCTGTCCAAGATCAAAATCGTGCCATCCGCTGGCGAGGCCCGAAGCCAATCCCTGAACGCCGCTAGATTTTGGGCTGGCGCTCTGGCGAGGAGACCCACAATACCCTGATGTCGAAGTTCGCCTGCCAACTGATTTAAGACGTCTTTTTTTGCTCGATGGAGCCTCACGCCTGATGCTTGCGCGCGAGCCAATATCGCCGTCACGCGCGGGTTGTCCAGAGCGCCGTCGTGGACAATCTCGGCCAAACCCGGGTGACGAGATTGAAGCGCGCTCTCAACGGCGTGAACCCCGCAGAGCACTTGCATTCGGTCTGTGCTTTTTCTTGTCATGTTTTTATCGGCTTCTAGGACTCGCTTACCTTCGACCTTGACCTCTGCCGACAGACGTCGGTTTCACATTTCGGATGAAATCAATTCGTGCCAAGTCAACGTCTGCCGCGGCGGCTTTAACGCTTATCGAATCACCAAGCCGAAACCGCTCCCCGGTCCGTCGCCCAACCAGCGTAAGCAGGACTGGATCAAATTCAAAGTAATCCCCCCCTAACGTCGAGATATGCACTAGGCCCTCTATCGGTACCGAGCGAAGTGTGACGAACAATCCGAACGACGTCACGCTCGAGATCCGTGCGTCAAAGACTTCGCCCAGATGCTTGCCCATCCATTGTGCTTTTAGGGAAGCGATCGCGTCCCGCTCGGCACTCTCAGCGGCCCTTTCGGTCCTCGAACAATGGGCAGCGATCCCCTCGAGTTCGCGCTCGGACAAGGCAAGAGACCCTAAGCGGCTGAGACCGAGGTGATCCTTCAGCAACCGATGCACGATGAGATCCGGATAACGCCGAATAGGCGACGTGAAATGTGTGTAAGCCGCGAAACCCAACGCAAAATGGGAGTGAGATTGCGCCGTGTAGCGCGCTTGGGTCATAAATCTCAAGATAAGCGTCTGTAGTCCCTGAAAGCCTTCGCCTTTTTTTCGGATGGTTAAAAGGCAGTCGGAGAGGTCACGACTACTGGGCGCTTTCCCGCCAGGCAGTTTTACGCCGAATAACCCCAACACCTTACGAAGGCCTCGAATATCTTCCGGATCAGGGGGCTCGTGGATACGATACATCCCTGCTGACCCTCCGCGGCGACTCAGCGCCTCGGCGGCGCAAATATTTGCGGCCAGCATTGCTTCCTCCACGATATGGGTGGACACCCCGCGAGGCTCCGTCCAACAGGTATCGATCCACCCTTGCGCGTCGAATCGATATTTGCTCTCCGGAAACTCAAAATCGACACTCCCCCGCAAATGCCGCCTCACAAGCAGAGAGCGAGCGAGACTTTCCAGCACTCGCAGATTTTCCTGCACCGCCCGCTTTTCACAGGCGCCGGACTCGTTCGCTCCTGACAGAAAAAGATCCACTTCAGGATACGTCAGACGCGCGGCCGAGCAGATTGTAGCTTCAAAGAACTCACTGGATACCACCTCGCCTTGGTCGTTGATTTCCATTCGACAGACGAATGCCAGACGATCCTCGTTCGGTCGCAAGGAACACAGATCGTTCGATAGGCGTTCGGGCAGCATGGGAAGAACGCGATCCGCCAGATAGACCGAGTTACCTCGAGCCCTCGCATCGAGATCCAGAGCATCACCCGCCTCCACCCAAAAAGATACGTCCGCAATTGCTACATCGAGGAGAAATCGGTCTTCTTCGATGCGGCAGTACAACGCATCATCAAAGTCTTTCGCGGTCTCACCGTCGATGGTGACAAACGGCAGTGACGTCAAATCAGCGCGCTGGGGGTCTGCAGGCTGAAGGCGCTTCTGATCGAACTCGTCCAGGAGAGCGGGGGTGGGCTGGTACGCGTCGATAGGCAATCCGTGCCGCTCTATCAGTCCCTCGATCAGCCGCCCGACCGGCCCCATGTCCTCGATCACCCTAACGACTCGCCCCGTGGCCTGATTCTCGTAGAAAGGGTGCGTTAAACGCTCCACCCAGACCATTCGGCCGGTTCGCGCCCCGAGGGTATCCCCCGGCAGAATACGGATGTCTTCTGTTTGCCATTGACCATTTGGCGTCACCACACCACCCTCGCGTCGAGCCTCAAAATGTCCCAGCGCGAGCGCTGCGGGTGGGGCCAGTATGTTGACGACCACTACAGCTGAGGAGTGGCTTCGGCCCTGTTGTCGCAAACGACACAGCACCCGATCGCCCAGCAGAACACGGCGCGCCTGTCGCTGGGATATACGGTATTCATTGCCCTCCTCGTTTCTGAACACACATCGACCCTTGGCGTCTGCCAGGATCTGGCCGACACTGAGTCCGCTCGCCCAGTCGATGGAAAATTGATGCTCCGATGATCGAAGGAGAACCCCTAAGACTACGAGCCGCGATAGGCAGTCAGTCAGACGCCCGTCGAGGTCAGGTTGAGCGCTTAAGCTCTCTTTTAATGCGCTCTTGGAACAAGATCCCACGCGGGCTAAAGTACTGACCAAGGCAGCCTCTAACCGCGCGGACTCGGGCAAAAGGTCAGACGTGTCGGAGATCACCGGGCAACTATACTCGACGGCTCAGTTGTTTAATTGATTGACAACCTTGATCGCAATCGGTAAGGTCCGCGTCCTTGATCGATACCGCTTCTCCCACGCGCGCTTCGCGCGGGGAAAACCTGTGCCGAGGTGGCGGAACTGGTAGACGCGCTAGCTTCAGGTGCTAGTGGGGGTAACCCCGTGGAGGTTCAAGTCCTCTCCTCGGTACCATTATAAAAAGACCTCTCTTGCGGCGCCTGCAACTTGAGGCGCCTGCAAAATACGCTTTATACGTCCTGGTAGAGACCGCTCTCTGGAACATTTGCCTCTTATAGGACTCTGTGCAAGCGATTAGACCAGCGGGCTAGACACCGTCGCCGGAGCACTCAACTCGTGTGGCCCGAATGGGTCTTTGAGCACTAACGTATCCTCCCGGTCCGCGCCCGTTGAAAGGATATCCACGCGAACACCCAGAAGGGTTTCAATCCGCTCTACATAAGCCCTTGCCGCCGGCGGCAGCGCCTCCATCGACCGCGCGGAGACGGTAGATTCGTTCCAGCCCTCCAGGGTCTCGTAGATTGGCTCACAGGCCGCAAGGCTCTCGGCATCCCAAGGTGGACTGTCAATAACCTCTCCGTTTAAACGGTACCCTGTGCATATACGGATCTGAGAGAGGCCATCCAGGACATCGAGCTTGGTGATGCAGAGCGAATTAACGCTATTCAACCAACACGCCTGGCGTGCCAACACGGCATCAAACCATCCGCAGCGACGCGGGCGGCCCGTGGTTGCTCCGAATTCGTGACCCTTCTCGGCAAGGTGCGCGCCATCCTCGTCAAACAATTCCGTGGGGAACGGTCCCGATCCCACTCTCGTTGTGTACGCCTTTACGATCCCCATCACCGTGTCCAACAAAAGCGGTCCCGCTCCGCTGCCACAAGCGGCCGCCCCCGCCGTTGTATTTGACGAGGTAACGAAAGGATAGGTTCCCTGATCGACATCAAGCAAGGTTCCCTGTGCACCCTCGAAGAGGATACTCCCTTGCGCCCCGCTTACCTCCCGAAGCGCGGCCGTAACATCTCCTATCATCGGGCCCAGTTCCGCCGACCAGCGCTCCACAAGGGCTACTACCGACTCTTCATCGACCGCGTCGGACTTGAAACGCTCAGTCAAGAGAAAGTTATGGTATTCCAATAACGAACGTACCTTCTGAACACAGGCACTGACGTTGAGAAGGTCCCCGACACGAACACCGCGGCGAGCAATCTTATCCTCATAAGCCGGCCCGATGCCTCTGCCGGTCGTTCCGATGGCGTCGTTTCCACGCGCCCGCTCGCGGGCCTGATCAAGAGCAACGTGACTGGGGAGGATCAACGGACAGGCAGGACTTATCGTAATTCGATCTCGCGCCCTGACGCCCGCCTTGGCCAGCGTTTCGATCTCCTGGATCAGGGCGTCGGGGGCCACCACGACCCCATTGCCGATGAGGCACTTTACGCGCTCTCGTAAAATGCCGGAAGGGACAAGGTGAAGAACGGTTTTGCGTCCCTCAATCACCAGCGTGTGACCGGCGTTGTGTCCCCCCTGGAAGCGAACGACCGCCTGGCAGCGATCCGTCAGCAGGTCGACGATCTTCCCCTTCCCTTCGTCACCCCATTGGATGCCGAGGACGACGACATTTTTTGACATGGCCTTTAATTCGTCCGATTGAATACGCGCTTTACGCCCACCCCTGCCA
>JAYNKS010000137.1:0-3493 GCA_038111345.1 Gammaproteobacteria bacterium
TGACCCCAATCTTCAGAATATTCCCGTGCGAACGGCAGAGGGGAGACGCATTCGCGAGGCTTTTATTCCAGAGCCTGGGTACCGGCTGATCGCAGCGGATTACTCCCAGATTGAACTTCGCATCATGGCCCATCTTTCTGCGGACGAAGGTCTTCTCAATGCCTTTGCCAAGGGAGAAGACGTTCATCGGGCTACGGCCTCAGAGGTGTTTGGTGTGGCCCTTGATGAGGTATCAGGGGATCAACGGCGAAGCGCAAAGGCTATTAATTTTGGCCTGATCTATGGCATGTCAGCCTTCGGGCTGGCTCGGCAGCTTGGCATCGACCGGGGCCAGGCTCAGGATTACATCAATCTTTATTTCGAGCGTTATCCGGGGGTCAGAACCTTCATGGACGCGACCCGGCTTCAGGTGCGCGAGCAAAAATTTGTCGAAACGGTATTTGGACGGCGACTATTTCTGCCGGATATCGGTTCGAGCAATCATGCGCGCCGTCAGGGCGCCGAGCGCGCAGCGATCAACGCGCCGATGCAGGGGACGGCGGCGGATCTCATTAAGCTCGCCATGCTCTCGGTCGATGAATGGCTGATGCAGGAACAATGTGATTGCCGAATCATCATGCAGGTGCATGATGAGCTGGTCCTTGAAGCATCAGAGGCCGAAGTGGGTCGCATCGGTGAGCAGGTCGCCACCTTGATGGCTGAGGTGGCCTCACTTGCGGTGCCGCTCAAGGTTGATGTGGGAACCGGCGGTAACTGGGCCGAGGCCCACAGCTAAGGGTCCAGGCGCGTCGACGGCTGGGAGAGAAGATCGACAATCCGCTGGCGCGCTTCGCTGATGCCGGTCGGCTGCGTGGCGGAAAATAGCTGCACGGTGACCAGAGGCATGTCCGCCAGCACTCGCTGCGCGCCATGCATGGACTGAAGCTGTTTCTGGCGCCCGAGTTTGTCGCATTTGGTCAACAGCACGTGAACCGGCAGAGCGACGGCGGCGCACCAGGCCAGCATCTGGAGGTCGAGCGGAGTGGGTGCCCGCCTTGAGTCGATCGGAAGAATCAATGCTTTGAGGGACTCGCGTTCCTGAAGGTAGCGTTGGATGGTTTTTTCCCAATGCTGCTGCAGGGGCACAGGGACCTTTGCAAACCCATAGCCCGGCAGGTCAACCAGCCGAAAATCGGCACTGAGCTCGAAGAAGATAATTTGCTGCGTTCGCCCTGGGGTTTTGCTTGTGCGGGCCAGCGCCTTTCGGTTGGTGATAGCGTTGATGGCGCTTGACTTACCCACGTTGGAGCGTCCTGCGAAGGCGACCTCGGCCCCGGTGTCGTCAACCCAATCGCGAGGATGATGGGCAGACAGCAAATACTGGGCTTTCTGGAGCAGCGCCGGTTCGCAGGTCATTGAGGTCATGGGTATAATTCTGGCTCAGGGTTTTGGTGCCCAGAGGCGAGATCCGCTCTCGTCGCCGGGGAAATCGTCCCGGCAGGGCCCGCCGCCGTGCACCCGGCGGCAACAAGCGTGCAAAAACAGGTGGATCGACTCGTCGTCCATACGAGTAATTTAAGGAGCAGTTTAATGAACCGGCTGGTTTCGCTTCTGGCGGCTATTGTAATGACCTCGCTTTCCTTCGGTGCATGGGCCGCAGATCCGGCCGCAGGACAGATGAAGGCGCAAACCTGTGTGGCGTGTCACGGTGCGGATGGGAACAGCAGCAACGGGGGATTTCCCTCGCTCGCCGGTCAGGTGCCGGGATATATTGCGGCGCAGCTCGCGGCGTTTAAATCCGGCAAGCGTGCCAACGCGCTCATGCAGGGCATGGCCCAGCCCTTGAGCGCAGAAGACATGGCGGACATTGACGCATGGTATGCGTCGCAGACGATCGCGCCGCGGGGTATCAGTGAGGATCAGGTCGAGCTCGCGACCGAGGGCGAGACGTTATATCGAGCGGGCCTTGCCGATCTGTCGGTGCCGGCCTGTATGGCCTGTCATGGTCCGGCCGGTCACGGCATTCCGTCGAACTTCCCGCGAGTGGCGGGCCAGTGGCCGGAATACCTGGAGGCGCAGCTGCTTGCGTTTAAGTCAGGCGCTCGCGGCGGCAAAATGATGGCGCCCATCGCGCATCGGCTGACGGCCCAGCAGATCAAGGCCCTTTCCCTCTACATGTCTGCGCTGCAGTAGTCGCTGCCGACCCCATGTAAAGCCGTCGAGTTGGCGGCTGGGTGATTCGCCCTTATCAGCCCCCTCGTACGACGCGTTATGGCCACTAGCAAACTCTGGGGTGGACGCTTCAATCGCGGCACGGACGTGGCTGTGGAGGCGTTTACCGCATCGGAGCATTTCGATCGCCGATTGGCGACGTATGACATTGCCGGGTCCCGGGCGCACGCGCTCATGCTGACCGCGCAGGGCGTCATTACCCACGACGACTGTCAGGCGATCCTTCAGGGGCTCGATAGCATCGAGCAGGAGATCGCTGAAGATCGCTTTGATTGGCAGGCGTCCCTTGAGGACGTGCACATGAATATAGAGGCGCGTCTTACCGCGCTGGTGGGCGAGCCAGGCAAAAGACTGCACACCGCTCGCTCGCGCAATGATCAGGTGGCGACTGACCTTCGCCTCTTTACCCGCGATGCCATCGATCAGATTCACTCGGATATCGCCGATCTGCAGCGCGCGCTTCTCGACGTAGCGGAGCGCGAGGCGGAAACCATCATGCCGGGCATGACGCACATGCAGTCTGCACAACCGGTGACCTGTGGGCACCATCTATTGGCGTGGTGCGCCATGCTGGATCGGGATGCTCAGCGCCTTAGGGATTGCCGACGCCGCGTCAATGTCTCACCTCTGGGATCGGCAGCGCTCGCGGGAACCGGATTCCCAATCGATAGGGAGCACAGCGCCCGGGCGCTGGGGTTCGATTCCGTTGGCGCCAATTCCCTGGACAGTGTGTCCGACCGGGATTTTGTGATTGAGTTCTGCTCGACGACCGCGCTTCTCAGCGTGCACCTATCGCGAATGGCTGAAGAACTGGTGCTTTGGAGCTCTCAGAGTTTTGGCTATGTGGATCTGGGCGATGGTTTCTGCACGGGATCGAGCATCATGCCGCAAAAGAAAAATCCGGACGTGGCTGAACTCGTCCGTGGCAAGAGCGGTCGGGCCGTGGGCCATCTTGTGGCACTTCTGATGCTGATGAAAGGCCAGCCGCTGGCGTACAACCGGGATAATCAGGAAGACAAAGAACCGCTATTCGATAGTGTCGATAACGCTCATGCGTGTCTTCAGGTGCTGACCGGGATGGTGGCTCAGATGACCTTTGATCGCAGCCGGATGCGTGAGGCGGCGGCCCGCGGCCACTCGACGGCTACCGATCTTGCTGATTACCTGGTTAAAAAAGGCATGGCTTTTCGCGATGCCCATGAGGCCGTTGGCAGCGCGGTCCGTCTGGCCGAGTCGAAGGGTGTGGAACTGGCCATGCTATCGTTGGCGGAGCTGTGTGCGG
>JAYNKS010000137.1:3503-5109 GCA_038111345.1 Gammaproteobacteria bacterium
CCATCGGGGTGGCACATCGCCCCGGCAGGTGCGTCTTGCAATCCAGGAGGCTCGCTCGGCGATCGCCGCTCAAGCCAAGGATGGGGAAGAATGATGAGCAAATTATCAGGAGCGGGACGTTTCCTTGGCATCTCAGGCAGGGCGGTAACTGCCCTGTGCATGATGCCGACGTTAATGTTGACGTTGATGCTGACGGGATGTGGGCAGAAAGGTCCGCTGTATATCCCGGATACCCCGGCCACGCAGAAGGCTCAGGACGAAGACAGTTAATCCGAACGTGGATCACTTCGGATATCGTCAGGATCAGCTGTTTGCGGAAGACGTTTCGCTTTCGCTGATTGCCAAGGAAGTCGGCACACCATGCTACGTCTATTCCCGCGCGACCCTCGAGCGGCATTACCGCGCGTTCGACAGCGCCTTCGGTGATTTCCCGCACAGCATTTGCTACGCCGTAAAGGCGAACGGGAATCTTGCCGTGCTTCAGGTGCTCGAGCGATTGGGTTGCGGCTTTGACATCGTTTCAGGCGGAGAGCTCGATCGCGTGCTCGCCGCCGGCGGGCGCGCCGATCAGGTGGTCTTTTCGGGCGTTGGGAAGTCCGCCGCAGAGATTCGCGACGCCCTTACGCGCGGGGTTCGAATCCTGAGTGTTGAATCTGAGGCAGAACTTGAGCGAATCAGCGAGGTAAGCCAACGGTTGGGCAAGGAGGCGGCGGTTGCGCTTCGCATTAATCCGGATGTGGATCCAGGTACGCACCCTTATATCGCGACGGGCCTTCGGGAAAACAAATTTGGCGTGCCTTTTGTGGACGCGGTGCGTCTTTATCAGAAAGCCCACGCGCTCAAGGGCATCAGACCCACGGGGATTGCGTGTCATATCGGCTCGCAATTGACCCAGGTCACCCCCTTTTGTGATGCCCTTGAGAAGGTGCTTGATCTAGTGGCCGACCTCAAGACCCACGGGATCGAACTGGACCATCTGGATCTTGGCGGAGGGTTGGGAATCCGCTATGCCGATGAGAATCCACCCTCTCCGGGCGAATACATCGAGGCGCTATTAGCGACCTTGCGGCGGCGCGGTTGCCAGATGCATGTCACCCTTGAGCCGGGTCGATCCATCGTTGGCAACGCGGGCGTCTTGCTGACTCAGGTGGAATACACGAAAGCGGGTCCCGATCAGGATTTCGCGATTGTGGATGCAGCGATGAACGATCTGCTGCGCCCGTCGTTGTATCAGGCGTGGCATGAGGTGGTTGAGGTGAGCCGCGCGAGCGGTCGTTCGACGCACCGCTATGATGTGGTGGGGCCGGTCTGTGAGTCCGGAGATTGGTTGGCTCGGGATCGGATGTTGTCAATGGCATCGGGTGATCTTCTGGCGATTCGATCGTCTGGCGCCTACGGGTTTGTCATGAGCTCCAACTACAACGCGCGGCCACGACCTGCTGAAGTCATGGTCGATGGCGAGTCGTTTCACATTGTCCGCGAGCGCGAGAGCACGGCTTCACTTTTCGCTGGTGAGCATCTGCTGCCATAGATCTGTCTGTTAATGAGCCTGTTCGATACGAGACCCGCTGATCGTCGTTTTCTCGGCTGGGCGATCCTTTTCGTG
>JAYNKS010000138.1:0-5104 GCA_038111345.1 Gammaproteobacteria bacterium
TGTCAGCGCGGACGTGATGCTGCTGTGCTTGGATGTGCGCATCCGTGACTTTACCTCAGAGCTCTTTTGTTCGGGCAAGACTGCCGATCATCCCCGGTTTTTCCGCAAAAGACATAATGAGGACGAGCCGGTCGGTTGCTCCTGTGTTGGGCGTGACCTGATGCAGTGAAAAACGCCCCAGAAAAAGCTGCAAATCTCCCGCCCGCAGATCAAGGCGCTTCACGCGGGTTTTGTCGCCGCCCAGCACCGCGGCTACGTCCTCATAGCACTCGTCAGACTCGTTTCGCAGGTTTGGTGCATATTCAAAATGGCCGCCGCTTGTTGCGCTTTTCAAGAGTAGGGTGATCGTGAACTCATTGGTATCAAAGTGCCAGTTGAATTGTCCTCCCGGGGTCAGCACGTTGATGGGCATATCGGCAACTGGATCGGCATATTCATAAAGGGATTGCTTGCCAAGACATTCCTGAATAAATAATTTCAATGCCGACCAATGAAATAAGGTGCGGCTCGCCGTTGATGCCTCAAAGCAATCGCCAGTGACGAAGCCATTGGTACGATCAAGAAAGATTCTTCGGGGGTGCGCTTTGGGGAGACTGGGATCATCCTCAGAAAAATAGACGTTGGTTTTTTTCTGCTCCGAAAAATAAGCAAATGGGCGTCGCTCCTGCGCCTCGGCCATAAGTTGTGATAAACCCTTTGGGCTTAGAAAGTCGGTCAGGACAGCGCAGCCATCTGTAGTCAGTTGTCGCTTTATGTCTTGAATAACGACCTGCCTTGTGGGGCAGCTCTTGTCGGCAAGAGGATATCGCTCAAGATTAATGAGGTCTGAGGGCTTAAAACGGGAAAAAACGTCCATCAGATGCATCCTCAAGAGGATCAGGGGTCCGAGAATTATCCCAGTGCCTTGCTGAGGGTATGTTTACTGGGCGACGCCTCGCGGTTTGAATGCGAATAGCGCCCGTCAGGCGCGGCTCACCAGCACTTGGCCGTATTGGTCCCCGTCGCGCCCTGAACGCCAAGGTGGTTCAGTGTAAGGTTTGCGCAGTCGGTGTCGTTCGTGGCCTGCGCACCTTGCGGGGTTGCGGTGAGGGTGAATGTCGTCGCCGTAAGCGTTGAGGATGTAATCGAATAAAAACCTTCGGGCGAGTTTTGCGAGACCGCGCCCGACGACACAACAGAACATGACGCATGGTTATAAGCCGAGAACTGGGTATAACAACGCTCCAGTTCCTGAGCAATCTGCATCAGAGTACTTTGGCCATCCGTTCGTTTACCCCGAGTAACATAATCTGAGTACATCGGAAGGGCGATCGACGCCAAAATGCCGACGATCGCCACAACGATCATCAGCTCGATCAGAGTAAAGCCCAGCGCTCTTTTCATGTTAGGTGTCCTCTTGTGCGACTTGAGTGTAAAGGGTCACGCACTACTCAGGAAACAACTGCTCCCAGGAGAGCCGGCCGGATACTTGGCTTTCGTGACTAATCAGAAGCGTTTGCTCCACTTCGCTTGCCTCGTCCGTCGCGCTGCCCGGCGTAAATCGACGGTTGCCCATAATGGATGGGCCTGCGGGCATGCCTTGTTCATCCTCCAGTTTCTTGCCCGCATAACCGACGTCTTCGCCGCCTTCGGCGATGGACTCACCAGTCACGCGGGCGGTGTCACCCTGAATAGCGATTACACCATCCTCGTTGAAATCGAAGATCGGTCCGGATGGGCTTCCGCCATTGACGAGTTGGACAGACATCTCCCAGCCCGTACCACCGGACGCACAGACGCTGATGTCAGGCACCACGGTATTAAAGAAAATCATGTTGCCGCGCACCAAAGCCTCTGCGATCACCCGTTCACCGGCGGAGGGCAGGTCGATGTACCAGCCGTAGTGCCGGCCGTTTAGTTTTTCATAATTAACGGTGAGGTGTGGGTTCAGCACACGTGCGCGTTTGGCGTCATCATCAAGCAAAAAGGTTTGAGCAGCCAGATTCGCGCGCGTCAGCCGTGGTTTCGCAGAATCCCAGATCCCATAAAACGACTGACCGGTCTTCAAGGTTTTATCGGCATCGTTCAAAAAGCGCCCGGTGCCAAAATAGATCATGAGATTAGGATCATTGCCCGATGCGCCTGAGGGATGTCGAGTCACAACGGGTTTAACGGTGATCGGCTGGCCCGCCCTGGCGGTGAAGAGTGGACCACCATAGGGATTTTTCCAATTGCTTTGGCTGGCGTCCGAAATATCAAAGGTCCACAGATTGCCCTTCAGATCTCCTGCGTACACCCGATCGGCGGTGCCGTTGCCGTCAAGATCGATGACCGCCGGCGAAAAGAGCCCATTGCGATCTGTTCGAGAACCCGCCCCAGTCGCAATACGCAAGTAGTCCTTTCCTTCTGTCCAGACACCGTCGATGCCGCCATCGAGATAAATAATAAAGAGCTGGGACTGCCCGCCGGTGGCATCCGTGGCGGTGTCATTGAGGCCGTTTCCAGTAATCGCCGCCCAGCGGCCGTTATTCATCAACACAATGGTGGGTTCACTGAAGGAGTAGCCAAGATGGGCATCGTGTTGATTGGTGAATTCCCAAAGCACAACATCTTTGGCGCTGGAGTTTCTAAATATCTTGGGATTGGTGATATCCAGTGCGAAGAGGCCTCGCCCGCCACCGCCCTGAATGCCCACCAGGATGGTCCGCCACTGGGCCGGCGTTCGCGTGGCGATAAACGCATCGCTGATCGACGGCGTGCCATCCACATAAAGATTGTTGTGGTTGAAGTTAGGGTCTGTGAGTCGATGATAGCCAGCGCTAACGCTGGTGCTGAACAGATTGGCAGGCGCATAGGCAATCAGTTCCTCACCCGTGTCGGCACTGAATCCATGCAAAAAGCCATCGTTGGAGCCCACATAAACAACGGGCGTTCTGGTTTGTTGATTCTGGGTAAAAGAGGAATACCGGTTGTTGCCCGAGGGAAACCCACCACCGCTATCCGGCCAGGGTTGCCGCGGAGCGCCCACATAAACGGCGCGCGAATGCCAGATGTCACCCAGTACTGAGCCACGCACGCGATAGCCAAAGCCTTTGCCTTCGTGGGCGCGGTTGCCGCGCAAGTATTCGAGTCGGGTGGCCCCTTTTGAGACGTTGCCCAGCGAGCCATTGGGCTCCGTACGTAAATCATTTTGCTGTTGAGGTGTCAGCTGACCCCAGATAAAGGGCACTCCAACAGTCTCGCCGCGTTGATTGCCAAGCGTGTAGATCGTGCGCGCGCCGGTGCCCATTCGGTCCAGCCGGTCCGCGGCGCTCCAGGCTTTTGCACCAATAGATGCGTCATCATTCAGTTCATAGGCGATGACGTCGCCAGACCAGTCTTTTGCGTTGAACAGCGTCTGATAAAGCCGGGTGTTTTCAGTAAAGGAAGGGGTATCAAAAGACACCGCTGCCGCCGACCCCGATTGCGCCATGCCGCCCGCGACCGCATCAAGAATTGCGTTGATCGTCGCTGCCGTCCCGCTCACGCTGTTAGTGAGCGATCCGCCCGTGGCCTCGGTGATCGAGGCCGCCTGCCCCGGATCTGATCCCCACATGCATGAGCCAATGCCCGCGTCAGAGAAGTGGTCAATGCCCCGACCCGAGCGCCCGGAGTTGATCCCGGCGACAACCACATTATTGGCCTGAAGCGCGCGAATCACCTCGGTTTTGTCAACGGTTCGCGTCCAGGAGCACGCATCCCCAAACCAGACGATGATTCGACCCGAATCCTCTCGCCACTTGATGTCATACCCGGTAGCAAACCCTTTATCGGCGCACTCTGCATAAGGGGCGCGGGGGTAGGGCGGATCAATACACATGCCATCGGTTGATTGCCCACCAGTGGCCAGCTGCTGGAGTCCAAAAAAGTTCGCTTCGGCCCAGTCGCCGCCACAGCCACCAGGGCTGCTGCAGGGGCGCCACTGGTTCATCCCTCGTTGAGTCAACAGCTTGGAGTCCGTCAGGGGCTGATTAATCCGAAACGCCCTTTGTGCGGCAGCTCTCTTCTGCGCCTCGGTCGGTTCGCGACTCACGCATTGATCAGGCCAGTACCGTGCGCAAGCGCCGTATGGGTTTTCGCAAATGTATCGGTTACACCATGAATATGGGCAGGTATCCCGATGACAGAACCAAATCGATGAGTTGCTCAGGTATTCTCTAGGATCGCCCCAGTACGTTGCCACGCCATAACGTGTGTCAATTCCTGCGAAGCGTGGATCACCACCTGAAATCGCATCGAGAATGGTTCGCGCATTTCGTTTGGTGCTGTTAATGGGGCCGCCCATGCTGCCGGTGTTGTCCATCAGAAATACAACGTCGGCTCGGCAGGCACCCGCGTCAGAAACCGATTGGGCCAGGGCGGGTTTGAAGACGCCAAAGAACGCCACCAGCAGACTAAGAGCGCTTATCCATCTCATCGTCCCACGCATACCGCGGGGTTCAGAAAACTTAAAGCCTGATCTCATGGCAGCACCAGCACAGGCCGATCACGAAGGAGCACCTGCTGTTCGTCAGGAAAAACGAAGGCATCAATAGAGTCGATTTCAAGCAGACTGAATAGCCCGATCCCAATATTCAAGCCAGAAAGGGGGCGGTTGCATAAGAACTCCCACCCCGCGCTGATCCCGATATCAGATCCATCCGCCGCTGACAGAGGGATCACGTCAAAGCCATTTAGTTGGCAGCCGGCTTCAGGCGGAATAGTCAACACCGCAGGATTTTGCAGCGCTCTTGTTATCTCCTTGGTTCTGGCGTTGAGATTCTCTGACTCCTTTGCAAGCAGAGCGTTTGGGAGGTCTGCCGTGATAAGCAGATTTTCTTGGATTGAAGCAATGCTGAGTAGGACGCCACTGGAGGAATTCTGGCTCCAGGCAGGCTGCGCGATCCAGGCGAGTGTGACCGCTAAGGCGCGCGATATTAGCCGTGCTCGTACTGGCATTTTGCTTTGGTCTATTCCGCTTTGGCGTAATGGCTTCGCAAGACCGTCTGCGTCGCTTCGTTACCGCCTAAGCCCCGGGCTGTGATTCGGTAGACCGATGATTTCTGGCTGAGATCGGTCTCGCCGTAGCCACCCATATTTAAAGATC
>JAYNKS010000139.1:0-2620 GCA_038111345.1 Gammaproteobacteria bacterium
ATCGGGCACTGACCCCTTATTTCGGAGAATAGTTATGACCTATGTTGTTGGTGACTCGTGTATTCGTTGTAAATTCACAGATTGCGTGGAAGTTTGCCCCGTTGATTGTTTCCACGAGGGGCCAAATTTTCTCGTTATCGATCCCGAGGAGTGCATAGACTGCAGTCTGTGCGAACCGGAATGCCCAGTGAACGCCATCTATGCGGAAGAGGATCTTCCGGAAGACCAACAGGACTTCTTGGCCCTAAATGCCGAGCTCGCCAAAGAGTGGCCGGTGATCACCGAGATGAAAGAAGCCCCGGCCGACGCGGACGACTGGAAAGAGGTCTCAGGGAAGATCGATCACCTGGTTCGCTAGGTCACCTCGCCCTTAACCGAGCGAGCGGTTAAAACACGCGAAAAATCAGCTGCAAAATCATATTGGTCGCCAACCCCGCGACCAGGTCATCGACGACGATCCCGATACCGCCATGCACCCGCCGGTCGAGATAGCTGATAGGCGGGGGCTTGGCGATATCGAAGGCCCTGAAAAGCACGAACCCCAGAGCCAGCGCTGGAACCGTAGGCGGTACCCATGCCAACGCCAAGACAATACCCGCAATCTCGTCAATCACGATCCGCGGGTCATCGTGCCTACCCAGAATCGCACTAGCGCGATGGGACGATACGATCGCGATCGCCACAATTGCGACAAGGCCGCATCCGTACCACAGCGCATTGGTCTGCCATAACCCCCACACGATGGGCAGTCCCACCAGGGTCCCGAACGTCCCTGGTGCAACGGACAGTCGCCCGGCGCCCATGCCCTGAGCCAGCATGATGATCAGCCGATCCGGAAACGTCATGGCGCTAACGACTCAAAAAGGCCAGTTGGGTTACCACTCATGTTGGTAGCCAGAGCCTGAGCGTTCATAACGATCCCCTATTCCGTGGACCCGACATCCTTTTTCTGACACCACCTCACCGACACACACAGGGCTCGAATCAACGTCACACTTAAGTTGCTTCAATACTGACAGTTTCTCAGGCGGGACCGTAAAACACAGTTCATAGTCATCTCCCCCGTAAAGCGCGAGATCCAGGGCCTTCGTCCGCCCAAGACTCCGTACTGCCGCATCGAAAAGCGGCAGGGTGCTTGCGTCAATATTTGCACCCAGATTCCCACTTTGATCCAGGATGTGCTGGAGATCAGCGAGAAAGCCATCGGATATATCGATCGCGCTCGTCGCCACACCCAACAAGGATTGCCCAAGCATGAGTCGAGGGGTGGGATACTGCAGCGCCCTGTCAAGGTCAGCCTGATTGCTGCACTCGAGAGCCGCGGCGGCCCCACCGAGCGGTCCACTGACGAGGATCATATCGCCGACTCTGGCACCGCTGCGCAAAAGGCTGGCGCCCCGGGCGACCTCGCCCCCAACGGTCACCGTCATCGTAAGCGGACCTCTTGTCGTGTCGCCACCCACGAGGGTCACCTCCCACCGGTCGGCTAACTCAAAAAAGCCGTCTGCAAAAGCACCCAGCCACTCCGGATGGGCGTGCGGCAGCGTAAGATTAAGCGTCGCCCAACGCGGTAACCCGCCCATGGCTGCGATGTCGCTTAAGTTCACCGCTAATGCACGATAACCTATCGAATGAGGAGATTGATCTGATCGAAAGTGCACGCCTTCCACCGACGTATCCGTGACGACAATCGTGTCCACCCCGGGCGATGCTGAAAGCACCGCACCATCATCCCCGATTCCGACGTCCACCCCCGACGTGCCGGCACTGGGGCGCCTAAAGAACCGGTTGATGAGATCAAACTCGCGCATCAATTGATGGCGCACCGCACCTCAGTGGTTCTGGCTTCCGGCCAGGCGATCCAGTACACCATTGATGAAACGATAGCTGTCGTCCGACCCAAATGTGTGAGCCACCTCTATCGCTTCATCGATCGCCACACCCGCCGGAATATCCGGACGAAACAGGATCTCGTATCCGCCGATCAGCAGAATGGCGCGCTCGACGGGATCGATCTGATCCACCTGTCGGTCAACGCATCCGGCCAGTGCCTGTTCAATCTGCATCTGATAACTGGGGATGTTCAGGATCAGGTGACGGAAATAGTCGACGTCGCACCCTTCCATTTCATCATCACTAATGAATGAGGCCTCAATGTCTGCGGGCGATTGTCTGGTCACAAGCCACTGATAAAGGGCCTGCGCAACGCAACGGCGCGCAAGATGGCGACTCACGGCAGACATGCTAATCCTCGGATCCGGGGAGATATTCGAGAACTTCGAGACCAAATCCTGACAGGGCGCGTGTCTTTAAAGGCGTGCCTAGAACCCGGACCTGTCCCGCGCCAAGATCGGAGAGGATCTGGCTGCCGGCGCCGAGCATTCGCCACTCGCGTTCTTTTCCATCAATCTCAACCTCACCACGCAGGCGTCGATCCAGCTGAGCGGCATCCTCTGAGTAGGTCAGCAGTACCAGCACGCCCGAACGCTCCTCGGTCAGGCGGGCGAGCGCCGAATCCACACTCCAGCTGTATCCGCCGCGCGCCTCAGAAAGCATATCGAAAACACCGCGATGAGTTTGCACCCGCACGAGCGTCGGCTGATTCGGCTCTATCCTGCCA
>JAYNKS010000139.1:2630-5097 GCA_038111345.1 Gammaproteobacteria bacterium
GAGCCATTCTGCACAAATATCAACCCAAATGGAGCCATATGGACCTGTTTCAGCTCACCGTCCTCGTAAATCACCGCCCGGAACTTCCCGTGACGGGTATCCACGATGTGCTCCGACACCCGCCAGATCGTCGGTTCCGTGCGCATGCGGTATCGGATCAGATCGGCAATGGCGCCTATCTTTAGATCGTGGGTTTTTGCAAAGATCAGGAGATCCGGTAACCGGGCCATCGTGCCGTCCGGGTTCAGGATCTCGCAAATCACACTGGCTGGCTGAATGCCGGCGAGTCGGGCCAGATCCACCCCTGCCTCGGTATGCCCCGCTCGGGTGAGCACGCCACCCGGCTGAGCCATGATAGGAAAGACATGTCCCGGACTGACAATATCCTCCGCGTTCGCGTTTTCGCTGACGGCGGTTCGGATAGTATGCGCTCGATCGGCCGCTGAAATACCGGTGCTGACACCAGAAGCCGCCTCAATGGAGACCGTAAAGTTGGTGGAATATCGCGCGTTGTTATGGCTGACCATCAACGGCAGGCGCAGGTGTCTGCAGCGCTCTTCCGTAAGCGTAAGACAGATGAGGCCGCGTCCCTGGGCCGCCATGAAATTAATATGTTCTGCCGTGACGAAACCGGCACCCACGACCAGATCACCTTCATTCTCTCGATCTTCATCGTCCACAAGAATGACCATCTTGCCGGCTCGATAATCGTCAAGAACCTCCTCGATGGGGCTCAAGCCCGCTGCACTCACATCTCCGCTCATTTGTTTACTCTGCTAGAAAGATGTCGGGGAATATACAGAAAGCCCTATGCGCCCTGCAGCGGTCGCTGAGCGTCTATGAGTCGCTTGAGATAGCGCGCCACGAGATCGACTTCCAGATGAACCGCCTCACCTTGCTTCAGCGACCCAAGCGAGGTGACGCTAAGGGTGTGGGGCACCAGGTTGACGCCAAAGCGCACCCCATCTGCTTTATCCGCAACAGCGTTTATCGTGAGGCTGACGCCATCGAGGGTAACGGATCCCTTCTCAGCGATGAAAGGAGCGAGATCAAGGGGGGCGACAAACGTCATCTCTGTCGATCGCGCAGCGGGCTGCAAGGACTCCAGTGTCGCGCACCCATCCACATGCCCGCTGACAAGATGCCCTCCAAAGCGATCTTGTGCACTCATCGCCGGTTCCAGATTGAGCACATCACCTTCCCTCCAGCGACCGATCAACGTCCGCGAAAGCGTTTCTTTTGAGATATCAAAAGTCAGACGCTCTTTTGATCCACGCACGACCGTCAGACAAACGCCGGCTACCGCCACGCTATCCCCGATATTCACACTCTCACAGTTCAGTGTGTTTGGCTGTATGTCGAGAGCAAGATCACCGTCGTGTGGACGGACGGCGACGACCCGCCCAATATCCTGCACAATGCCCGTAAACATCAGTGCACCTTAGCCCGGGGCACGTAGATCAATCGAAGATCCTCCTCCATTCGCGTAACGTCTTTCAGGGAGTATGAGATCTGGTCATTAATCGTCGCTATGCTATCGAGCTCGAGCATGGCGCGGCCTTGATGACCCAGCATGCTCGGCGATTGATACACCCACAGTTCATCAATCAGACCCGCCCGCAGAAATGCCCCAGAGAGCCTGGGGCCGGCTTCCACTAGAACCTCGTTGCACTGTTCTCCGGCGAGGAAGGCGACCAGCTCGTGTAGGTCGACACGCCCCGATACGCTCGGTAGCGACACAGTGTTTGTTCCGCTGGCCAATACCTTAGGTTTGGGGTTGGAGTCTGGCACGATGAGGATAATTCGCCCCTCCTCGGAAAACAGGCGAGCATCTAAGGGTGCCCGCCTTTGGCCCTGGACGATAACGCGCATTGGCTGCTCAATGGGCTCGTCCACTCGCGCGGTAAGTCGAGGATCATCGTCGAGCACCGTTCCAATACCTGTAATTACGGCGCAACTACGAGCGCGAAGGCGATGCACATCGGCGCGGGCCTCACCTCCCGTTATCCACCGACTGCTGCCGTCCTGGGCGGCCGTTCGGCCGTCCAGCGTGCTGGCGATTTTGAGTCGAATCTGTGGCCGATCTTGAGTCATCCGCATCACGAACCCACGATTCAAATCAACAGCCCCAAAGTCGCTCTCGGCCACAACCACCTCAATTCCGGCGGCCTGGAGTGCCCGCATACCCTCTCCCAAAACCCTGGGGTTCGGATCAGCCATTGCTATCACCACCCGCCCTACCTTCGCTTGGATAAGGGCATCCACGCACGGTGGCGTTTTCCCGTGATGCGAGCACGGTTCAAGACTCACGTATACATGAGCCCCTTCGGTGGAATCCGAAACGGTCGCCAGGGCATTGATCTCGGCATGGCCTTCGCCTGCATGAGAGTGCCAGCCTTCACCAATAACACGCCCTTGCCGCGCGATTACGCAGCCGACGCGCGGGTTGGGTCGCGTTGTATATAGG
>JAYNKS010000140.1:0-5035 GCA_038111345.1 Gammaproteobacteria bacterium
TGTTCACGACGTCTTTGCCTCTTTATTCAACGATCGCGCGATTGCCTATCGCGTGCATCAGGGCTTCACTCATTCAGAGGTTGCGATCTCTGCCGGTATCCAGCGAATGGTGCGAAGCGACCTGGGCGCCAGCGGTGTTGCCTTTACGCTCGATACCGAGTCCGGCTTTGCCGATGCGGTTTTCATAACCGCCAGTGTGGGCCTTGGTGAATGCGTCGTGCAGGGGGCAGTCAACCCTGACGAGTTTTATGTCCACAAACCAACGCTCGCCGATGGCCGGCCAGCCATCCTGCGCCGTCACTTGGGTAGCAAGTTAATCAAGATGGTCTATTCTCGCCCAGGCGCGACGCCTCCCGTCACGACAGTCGACACATCGATCGAGGAACGCTCGGCTTTTTCTTTGAACGACCTGCAAATAGAGTCACTTGCTCGCATGGCCATGACGATCGAGCATCATTACGGCCGGCCAATGGATATCGAGTGGGGACTCGATGGCGAAACCAACGATCTGTATATCCTCCAAGCCCGACCAGAGACCGTCCAGAGTCGCTCTGGTCATCAGGTGCTCGAACGTTACCGAATGAGAGAAACCGGTCCCGTCTTATGTGAGGGCAGGAGTATCGGTAGTCGAATCGGCTCGGGGGTGGTCCGGCTGGTTCCCTCCGTAAAGGATCTCGACAAGGTACAGCCGGGCGATATTCTGGTAACCGACATGACCGATCCCGACTGGGAGCCCGTCATGAAACGCGCCGGCGCCATCGTCACCAACCGCGGGGGTCGGACCTGCCATGCGGCCATCATTGCCCGAGAACTGGGTATTCCAGCGGTCGTCGGTTGCGGCAAGGCTACCTCGGCGCTTGTCGAGGGCAGTCCCGTAACGGTCTCCTGCGCGGAAGGCGATACCGGTCGCGTCTATCAGGGACTTCTTGATTTTGAGGTTGAGCAAATTGACCTCGCCAACATGCCGGAACTGCCGTTCAAGATCACCATGAATATCGGCAACCCGGAGCGTGCGTTTGATTTCCAGGCCTTGCCTAACTCGGGCGTCGGTTTGGCACGACTTGAGTTCATCATTAACACCACGATTGGCGTCCACCCCAAAGCCTTGCTCTCATTTGATCGACTGGAGCCCGATCTTAAACAACAGGTGCGTGATGCCATGACCGGCTACGCGGAGCCGGTCGATTTCTATGTCAAGAAACTCGCGGAGGGTGTAGCCCACATCGGCGCCGCCTTTCATCCCAAACCCGTCATCGTCCGCCTCTCTGATTTCAAGTCAAACGAATACGCGAACATGATTGGCGGCAAGGAGTTCGAGCCGCATGAAGATAATCCGATGCTGGGTTTTCGCGGTGCCTCCCGATATCTAAGCCCCAGTTTTCAGGATTGTTTTGAACTGGAGTGTCGGGCGATCAAGTATGTCCGGGATGAGATGGGGTTTACGAACATCTGGCTTATGGTGCCATTTGTTCGAACCCTGAACGAAGCACGCGATGTGACCGCTCTTCTCACGAAGAACGGACTGACCCGCGATGAAAACGACCTTAAGATCATCATGATGTGCGAGATCCCCTCGAACGCCATACTGGCTGATGCCTTCCTTGAGTATTTCGATGGGTTCTCCATTGGCTCCAATGACCTGACCCAGCTGACGCTCGGACTCGATCGCGATTCGGGCGATATTGCGCACCTGTTTGACGAGCGCGACGAGGCAGTCAAGGCGATGCTGCACAATGCAATCTCCGCCTGCCGAAAAGCGGGCAAATACGTTGGTATATGCGGCCAGGGACCCAGCGACCACCCGGATCTCGCCCAGTGGTTGATGGATGAAGGGATCGAGAGCGTATCGCTTAATCCGGACAGTGTCCTGCCGACTTGGCTCTACCTCGCCGGTCAGAAGGTCTAGCGTATTCGGATCAGGCAGCGGCGCGGCTCGCGCGCTTGCGCTCGTGCTCCAAAAGCCACTTCTTGCGGATGCGAATGGTCTTGGGCGTGACTTCCACCAGCTCATCTTCGTTTATGAATTCGAGCGCGTACTCAAGCGTTGTCACCACCGGCGGCGTGAGCAGAATATTTTCGTCACTGCCCGCCGCTCGGATATTGGTTAGCTGCTTGGCCTTCAACGGGTTAACGGTTAGATCATTAGATCGTGAGTGGATACCCACCACCATGCCCTCATAGACCTCGGCGCCATGCCCGATAAATAACCGACCTCGCTCCTGCAGGTTGAACAAGGCATAAGCCAGCGCTTTTCCGCTCGCCATAGCAATCAGCACGCCGTTATTGCGTTCACCAAGGTGTCCAGGAATCCGAGGCCCATAATGATCAAAGGCGTGGTACATCAGACCCGTTCCCGAACTGATGGTTAGAAATTCCGAGCGAAATCCGATCAGACCGCGGCTGGGCACAACATAATCCAGCCGAACCCGTCCACGCCCATCCGGCAGGATATCGCGAAGCTCTGCACGTCTTTCTCCCAGACGCTCCATCACACGGCCCTGGTACTCGTCCTCCACGTCAACCGTCAGGGTTTCGAAAGGCTCCAGTACCTCGCCCGCTTCTTCGCGCATGATCACTTCAGGCCGCGAAATGGCAAGTTCATAGCCCTCGCGGCGCATGTTCTCGATTAAGACAGACAGGTGCAGCTCGCCCCGTCCGGACACACGGAACTTATCCGGATCTTCCATAGGCTCTACACGCAGGGCGACGTTATGAATTAACTCCCGTTCCAGCCGTTCCTTGAGATTTCGGCTAGTGACATATTTGCCTTCACGGCCCGCAAAGGGAGAGTCATTAACCTGAAATGTCATGCTCAGGGTCGGCTGATCCACGGTGAGCGGATCAAGCGGTTCGATAGCCTGCGGATCGCAGAGCGTATCCGATATACCAAGCGGCTCAAGCCCGGTGATCGCGACAATATCGCCAGCACACGCGCTTTCTACCTCTACCCGCTCGAGGCCGTGGAAACCGAGAATCTGGAGAATCCGGCCGCGACGGACCTGTCCATCGGGTGTAGCCACGCTGACGGCCTCGTTACGAGTGACTTTACCCCGTTGGATCCGACCAATGCCAATGACACCAACGTACGGTGAATAATCCAGCGCGCTAATTCTCATCTGAAACGTCCCTTCCGGATTCACCGGAGGCTCGGGGGCGTGCGTCACAATGGCCTTAAAAAGAGCATCCATGGTGGTCTGCGGTGTCTCCGATGTTTCCGATGCCCAGCCCTGCAGGGCAGATGCATAAATCACAGGAAAGTCGAGCTGCTCATCGGACGCGCCGAGACGATCAAACAAATCAAAGGTTTGGTCCACCGCCCACTCCGGACGCGCGCCATGTCTATCCACTTTGTTGATAACGACGATAGGCCGTAGACCATGACTCAGCGCTTTTTGGGTAACGAATCGCGTCTGCGGCATAGGTCCTTCGACCGCGTCTACCAAGAGCAAAACCGAATCCACCATGGATAACACGCGCTCGACCTCTCCTCCGAAGTCCGCGTGCCCCGGCGTGTCGACAATATTGATACGCCAGTCCTGCCATTGAATCGCGGTGTTCTTGGCCAGAATCGTAATCCCACGCTCCCGCTCAAGGGCATTGGAGTCCATGACTCTTTCAGCAATTTCGGCGTGCGAGCTCAATGTGCCCGATTGCTTGAGAAGTTCGTCCACCAGCGTGGTTTTGCCATGATCCACGTGAGCAATAATCGCGATGTTGCGAAGTCTGGCGATAGCCGAATGCATACCAAAATCCTGATGAGAGGGGGTGCGCGCTGGACAGCGCGGGGCGAATTATAGTGGCCCTTCGCCTTCGGATGTTGGCTGGGGGTGAAAAAAGCCTATCGCAGTGTCGCTTCTGCCGCGTTATCCTGACCCTGGATACGCTCACGATAGAAAAGATAGATTCCGGAGCCCACAATCAGCAGCATCCCTACGCCGTCATGAGCGGAGGGCACTTCTCCAAAGACAATGAATCCAAGGATCAGAACAGCGGCGAGACCGCTGTATTCATAGGGGGAAATCACCGCGGGATCCGCGATCCGATACCCGCCCGTTAACAGAATGAACGCGCTCGTTCCCACGACCGCGACGGCGAGAAGGTAAAGATTAATAGACAGGATATCCATGCGCCAGGGGTGCGACACAAACTCAATGCCGCTGATGCCCCAGTCGGCAATGCTGCCATCGCCAAAGAGAATGCCCGTTATTCCCGCCAGCGTGGCCGTCACGATGTACATCACAATGATCTGCTGATAGACCGTGTCTTTTTCCGCCGTGGTTTTTGCGATCATCATCGATATCGCGTAGGCGAATGCCACACCGACCGGCAACAGATAGAGCCAGTCAAATTCTCCCGCTTCAGGCTGCGCAATGATCACTACGCCCGAAAACCCGATCAGCATCGCGAACCAGCGGCGCAGACCCACGGAGCTGCCGAAGATATAAATCGACATCATGGTGATAAAGAAAGGGCTAACCAAAAACAGAACCGTCGCGTTGGCGATCGGAATCTTTGACTGGGTGAAATAAAAAGCCGAATAGCCTATGAAGAAGAGTATTCCCCGGGTAATCGAAAGAAAGGGATAAGCGGTCCAAAGCTTGATCCCTTTTCCCGTGGCGCGCTGGAACATAACGATGAGCAGAATGCCAAGGGTCGAGCGAAAGAAAAGAATCTGAAACAGCGAGACATCGGTCGATAGAAACTTTATCAACACGTCCTGAACGGCGAACACGCTCATCGCAAGCACCACCAGAAAGATGCCTCGTGCGTTTTGCTGCTGGCCTGCTGACAATGCCTTTCTCCGACTCTCGGTTGATGCGCGCGATTCTAGGCATTTAAGAGGTCGCAATTCACCCCATGTCGCCCTTATCGCCAGTCGTGTCGTTTTTTTTGGTGACTCACCTGGGAGTCCCGCCCACCCCAGTTGAGAAGGGGCAGGAGGGATGAGTCAGGATGAACGGGATCTCATGTGATATCGTGCGCGCCGCCCCTTCACCAGAGCCCGCTGATTGCCCTACCGGCTGAGACCTAGGGT
>JAYNKS010000141.1:0-453 GCA_038111345.1 Gammaproteobacteria bacterium
CTGTCAAGATAAAACGCCATCTCTTCCCAAGTGAACTCGTACTCCGTTGTTCCGTAGGTGTGCCAGGAGGGGGATGCCGAAAGCCCAAAGGCACCGTAATAAAGAAGCAGACCTTTTACAGCGCCCGGGGTGCGTTGATGCAATGCCTGCGACACCGATACCGCGAGATTGGCGCCGGCTGAATCACCGCCGATGGCGGTCCGCTCGGGATGAAGGCCGAAGTCTTTGCCGCTTGAGTGGAGCCAGTGCCAGGCGGTCAGAATTTCATCGATAGCGACCGGCATCCTGTACTCTGGCGACAGGGCGTAGTCGACACCCAACACCGCCGCGCCAGAATATTCGCAAAGCAGGCGCATGACACGATCATGGGTATCAAGATTGCCGACGACCCAGCCACCCCCATGCAGGTCATTCAGTGCGGCGTGACTGCGCTTATCAAGCGGGTGGTAGATC
>JAYNKS010000141.1:463-4999 GCA_038111345.1 Gammaproteobacteria bacterium
ATGCAGGGACAAGTGCCTTACGCTTCTCGATCACTTCCAACATTTGAGGATCGAGGCGCATGACGGTCAATTTTTTACCCGTTGATGGGTGGGATCATAAAGCGACTCAAGATGGATGTGGCACGGCACCTGGCGGCCGGCTACTTCAAGCTGATAGTCCGCGCGTTTGAGAAACGCCGTATCGACGCCGTCTTTATGTCGAACATAGCCGAGTCCTATGGGGCATCCCACGGTGTGGCCGAACCCGGCGCTGCTTAGCCACCCCACACGTTTACCGTTTCGGTATAGGGTTTCCCGCCCGATTAGTGTGACTTCGGGGTCGTCGACGGTGAAGCATGCTAGTTGCTTTTTAAGAGTACCTTTCGACTGCGTTTGGAGCGCCTCTTTGCCAATAAATGCGGTGTCGCTCTTGAGTTTTACTGCCCAGCCAAGACCGGCCTCGAGCGGCGTGTGATCGGGGGTCAGATCAGAGCCCCAGGCTCGATAGCCTTTTTCGAGACGAAGACTCTCGATGGCCCGGTAGCCTGCGTTTTTTAACCCCAGATCCGTGCCCGCTGCTGCGATTGCGACGTACACTCTTTGCGCATCAGCAACACGGACATGTAGTTCATAACCCAATTCACCCACGTACGTGATTCGAATGACTCGAAGATCAACGCCGGCAATGGAGATTTTTTGGCTTTGGGCAAAAGGCAAGCTGACGTTGTCCAGTGGCGCGTCGGTCAGGCGAGACAGCAGCTCGCGGGAACGGGGACCCATGAGCGATAGAACGGCATACTGATCGGTTTCATCTGTCAGGTTCACATCTATGCCTTCCGGGAGGTGACGTCGGATCCAGTGAAAGTCGTGGGTGATAAAACCGGTACCGGTCACGATGTAAAACGTGTCCTCAGCAACCCGTGTTACGGTCAAATCGCTTTCGATACCGCCCCGGTTGTTTAAAAGTTGGGTGTAGATCACCGAGCCCACGGGTCGATCCATACGGTTGGCACAAATCCATTCAAGCGCCTTGACACTGTCCGCACCGTGCAGAGAGAACTTCGCGAAGGAGCTCTGATCAAAAAGCGCGACCGCTTCTCGAGCAGCACGGTGTTCTTCTGCGCTGTGGCTGAGCCAATTAGGGGTCTCAAAGGAGTATTCATCCTGCGACACAACGCCCGCCGGGGCATACCAGTTGGGTCGTTCCCAGCCGAGCTTCTCACCAAAGCAGGCGCCATCCGATTTAAGCGCATCATAAAGCGGTGATTGACGGAAGGGGCGACCGGAGGCGTGCTCTTCCTGAGGCCATGCAATGGTGTAGTGCTTGCCGTACATCTCATAGGTGCGTTTTCTCACCCACTCGATGTTTTGATGCGGACGTCCAAAACGCCGGATATCTACGGCCCATAGATCGTAAGGGGGCTCGTTACCGGCGATCCATTCCGCAAGGGCCTGACCGGCACCACCCGCAGAGGCAATCCCGAAGGCGTTGAATCCGGCACCTACAAAAAAGCCGTCGACTTCTGGTGCTTCACCCAGAATGAAGTTACCGTCTGGCGTAAAGCTCTCCGGGCCGTTCAGCAGCGTCTTGATGCCGGCATGTTCGAGAGCCGGCACTCGGGGCAAAGCGAGAGACATGATCTGCTCAAAATGATCCCAGTTCGAGTCGAGCAGAGTAAACGAGAAATTTTCCGGAAATCCGTTTTCGGCCCAGCTGATGGGGTTTGGCTCGTAACCACCCATCACCAGCCCGCCCACTTCTTCTTTGTAATAGGTCAGTCGGTCAGGATCCCGAAGCGTGGGCAGATTGGAGGTGACCCCTTCAATCGCTTCGGTGATCAGGTACTGATGCTGCATGGAGACAAGCGGGACGTTCACACCGGCGAGCTGACCCACAGCCCTAGACCACTGACCTGCGCAGTTCACTAGAACGTCGCAGTCGATTGATCCGTGAGGCGTGTCCACACCCTGCACTCGACCGCGGGCCACCCGAATGCCGGTGACCTCAAGATTTTCAATGATGCGCACCCCGTTCATGGTTGCGCCTTTGGCAAGCGCGCGCCCGATATCAGACGGATTGGCTTGACCATCCGAAGGCAAAAACGCCGCCCCCAAAACGTCCGAGACATCCATCAACGGCCAAAGGTCCTGGGCCTCCTTCGGCGTCAACAGATGCATTTCAAGCCCGAAGCTACGAGCAGTGGTGGCCTGCCTTCTGATTTCGGTGAGGCGGGCCGGGTTGCAAGCCAATCGCAGGCCGCCATTCATCTTCCACCCGGTCGCAATTCCGGTTTCTGCCTCAAGCCTGTTATAGAGCGATATGGAGTTGCCCAGTAGCTGCGTGATGCCGGCCTGACTTCGCAGTTGGCCGACCAGGCCCGCGGCGTGCCAGGTGCTGCCGCTGGTGAGCTGATGTCGTTCGAGCAGAACCACATCTTTGTATCCCAGTTTGGCGAGATGATACGCGGTTGAAGCACCAACAATGCCGCCTCCGATCACAATCACTTGGGCTTGTCGGGGCAACGTTTCCATAGAAAATTCTCAGACTAAGGCTTAAAGAAAGTAGTGATGGGCTGATTCAAGCCAGTTCGACGAACGCTGACCACTGTTGATCGAATCGCGACAGATTCTCGGTGGTGTAGGCCACAAAATCGAAGTCAATCGAGGAATGAATCTCTGAAACCATGCTCCACATGCTTTCTCTCAACGCGGAAGCGCACTTCATGGCCTGGAGAGAGCGATCCAGATGAGCCGGTGCGTTGCCTTCGAAGTAAGTCTCGGCAAGCCAGGCTTGCCGCTCAGTAGAGAGTTCATTGTTTGCGGCTAGATTAGCGAGATCAAAGAGCGGGCTGTTGTAGCCCGCGTAGTCCCAATCAATGAGCCAGAGCCGATTTCCGTCATCAATGAAGTTGGCCGCCAACAAATCGTTATGACCAAATACCAGGTCGACCGGGCCCACCGCACGCTCGAGTTGGGCGCTTTTTTCCAAAAGCCCGGGCAATTGGGGAATCATTCGGCTGTTGTCTTTTTCCAGCGTCGCCGCGTAATCGCGAATCACATGAAACACCCAGAAAATGAGGGCCGGCCCACGGACGGTGGTCTTCATCTCGCGATGGGTCTTTTGTAAGAGCGAAACGATGGGTGAAAGGTAAGCGGGGTTTTGAATATCCTCGGGCGTGAGCGTCTTCCCTTCAATAAACTCCAGGACCATCACACCCGGCGCATAGTGGACGACTTTAGGGGATAGACCAAGCTTGGCCGCGGCGAGGCTCGCCTGAAGCTCGTTAAACCGCATGACGCCATGCATCGGTATGTCCTGACCCAGTCGAACGAAATATCGACCGTTTGCGTCCGCGACCACAAAATTCTTGTTGGTAATGCCGCCGTCTATGGGATCCATACGCGCCGGACCTTGCAGGAAGGGCAGCTGGAGGATGTCTTTCTCGGCTAGATGAGTCATTGCGGATTCGGTTGCTCGAGGCCGAGCTAAGACTCAGCGATTCTCGTGACGGTATTCGGCATGACTTCTGCAATGATTTCGCACAGCAGAGCCAGCGCCGCGATCCGTGGAAAACTTGAACGGTAGACTAATCGTACCTCGCGATAGGCATCAGGTATATCGACTTCTCGCAGCACTACCCCCTCAACGGCGAGACGGCCCCCGTGGACGGACAGAGCCGGGACGAGGGTAACGCCAAGACCCATACCAACCAGCTGTACGAGCGTATCGAGACTGGATGCGTTGAGGCGAGGACCGGTCTCTTGCGAGCCGCGACGGGCGACGCGACAGGCGCTGGTGACTTGCTCCGTGAGGCAATGCTCTTGTGATAGCAAGAGAATGCGCTCATTCTTCAGATCATCGAGCGTGATGTCGTCTTTATCGTAAAGCGGATGGTTGCGAGGATGTGCGAGCCAGAAGGGCTCGCGAAAAATGCGGATCTCTCTAAGGTCATCAGCCGGGGGCGCCGTCGCTAAAAGCGCACCGTCGATCTGATGATCGTTAAGCCGACTGAGTAGTTGATCGGTGGTTGCCTCAGTGAGCTCCAGAGAGAGTTCGGGATGCGCTTTCGTTAAGCGAATCATGAATAAGGGCACGAGATAGGGGCTCAGCGTGTGGATCGCCCCGATGCGAAGCGCGCCGGCAAGAGGATCCTTCTGCTCGCGGCTTACAGAGCGGATCGCTTGGGCTTGCTCGAGGATCTGTCGCGCGTGCGCGACTACTTGCTGACCTACTGGTGTCACATGCACGCTGCGGTTGGTGCGCTCGAAAAGAACCAGGCCCAGCTCCTCCTCCAGCTTGTGAATCTGACCGGATAAGGTCGGCTGACTGACGAAACAGCGCGACGCTGCCTTGCCGAAATGCAGGGTTTCACTCACCGAAATAAGGTATTCAAGGTCTCTGAGGTTCATTTCCAATAATCGGAAAAACCGATTAAATTGATAATAACAAACGATTATACATATTGTTTGCCAAACCCTATAGTGCGCGTCCCGGTAGAAATGAGCCGGGAAATTGTGAATCACAACTTTTATTTGATGGAGGCCATCATGTCTTTG
>JAYNKS010000142.1:0-237 GCA_038111345.1 Gammaproteobacteria bacterium
TTGATACCCATCTTCCCGAAAGCAACATAGAGTAAGCCGGGCTGATACCAATGCTGATCTGTTGCGGAGAGCATTGTGATTTCTACTTTTCCATCCCGCATTTCACGCGCAAGTCTACGCGCAGCATTGTTCGCGACGATCGTTCCGCCCATGCCGCCGCCCACGAAGAGAATCTTCATTTCAAAAACTCCAAAAGGTCTTAATCAGGAGGACCAGAGTGATAAACGTCCGCACTTC
>JAYNKS010000142.1:249-4291 GCA_038111345.1 Gammaproteobacteria bacterium
TTTTTTCACCGTGATGTGCCAGACCTCATCAATCTTCTCGTTGCTAATCAGCTCGTGGCCAACTTTGGCGACCCACTGCGGCACATCATTGGCAGAGCCCTCGTCGGTCGATAGTAGCTCCAACTGGTCTCCAACCTCCGCCCGCTTCATGAATGAGATCAGCTCCATTAGTGGGCCAGGACAAAACGTATTTCTCGCATCAACCACTTTCGTATCAGACATCTCTTATCTCCTCACCACCGCATGTTTGCTGGACAGATTAGAACGACAGAAGCCTACCGTCTTCTGCCTCGGATAAAAAGGCTGTAAGGCCCGTTGGGGGACCGAACTCAAGGATTAAATCATCAGGGGTTACTTTCAGCAAATCAAGGGCCATTGAGCATGCCAGGAGTTTCGCATCACCGAGATCCGCTGCCTGCTCGAAAAGCGTCCTGAATGCGGGCACACCCTCCGTACCAATTAAGGAGCCGAAGTCACCTTCATTTGGAGCGCTCTGCTGCGCATTTTCCTTCGTGAAATACTGGAGCGCGTTCATCGAGAAAAAAACGGTGACATCTTCCCCGCTCGCTGAAGCCACGGAGGCGACCATTGCGGCCATCTGAAGTTTTTCAAGAGTTCCAGAAACACAAATTATCGACAACTTGCTCACAATGGCGCTTCCCATTAACTATGTTAAGTTTTCCAGTTTAAGCGAGATCGCGTGAGTTCTCTGCTTATTTACGAGTTGAAATATGGATAGGCCGTATTGGAAAAACGAATTGGTCGCTATCTCACTACTGCGGAGGCCAACTGCCGCCGTCCGAACCGCTGGCCTTTAATCTGGGGTTTATTCGACTGACACCAAAAATCAGCTTTGGATGGACCTACGCATCAGAGGTTCGTTTGATTATTAAGCCCGCCGTGGCGCCAAGCACAAGCCACATCACAAGCGAACTGGCGCCAGTGGCGATGAGAAAGTCGCTCGACAGCTTTGCAAGCTGAGTCGCGGTTTCGGTGGTATGCCCTGCGAAGGATGCGGTCGCCCTTGGAGCGCCCATGACGTGCGGGACTGTGATAAAGACGATCGCCCCTAGCCATCGCCAGTTCGTTTTAAGGACGTAGGCACCAAAAAGGCCCGCCGCGGTACAGACCACTGTGGCAATCCACCATAACTGGCGGTGAGCAAACGCCGCCCCTTCTACGCCTGGCAATTGGGGCTGAATGCCCACAGAGGGAGCTAAAAAAAAGACCAAAAAGCCCCCAAATCCCCAAATCATTCCCGAGGAGGGCTGTAATGCGGGCTTACCAGCGCCCATGGACGCTGCCATGCTCAGGGAAACTAAAAGAAGCGCAAAACCTATCGCCGTCAGCACATTAGAGAGCGCTGTGAAAAATACTCGCTCTAAACCGTCCTCGGGACCCCAAGCGTCGTGGTCGTGGTCGTGGTCAGAATCCTGACTATCCTGAGTCTGTCCGGCAGGTGCCACCTTCTGAGATTCGAGAATCTCAGCCTGAGAAATTATCGGGATGACCTGCAGGCGCTGGGTCAGGCTGAGGGCAATGCCCCCAGCAAGACCCGCGAGTAAGGCTGTGACAACAATTCGCCTAAAGAGCGCCATCCACCACCCTCTTTAGACGAAGACTCTAGCCTCTAGTGACTAGTGACAGGGGAACCCCTGAGAGTGTCGCATGTCGTGCGCCGCATTATGCACCGCAGAGGTCTGCACAAACGCGGCCGCGTACAAAATAGTCGCGCCCAATGCGAAGGCCGCCACAAGTTGTAAGCCTTTGCTCGATACCGTGGTGATGGCCTGAGTTATCGGAAGGCTTTTTTGGGTGATTTGATTTTCCATAACTTTTTCTCCTAACTTATTACTTGTTCGCTTTCTAAAATTGAAACTTCATTGAGAACCGAAGAGTTTCTAAATGACCAGAATCTCATCCCTCTCGAATGGGTTGTTACTTTGCGGGACACTCGGATCGTTCTTCCACTCCGGATTGGCCATCAGCGAGTTCCTTACATATTTGTATTGCACAAGGTCGTTAATGACAAACTCTGGATCCAGCGTGTCGAGGAAGGTTCTGTCGCCAGTCACCAAAGTTTCGTTTTTCAGAGAGTCGACTACTAGGCGCGTTGCGGACGGGTACGGCCAAGCCTGGAAGTCGATACGGTTTTGGCCCCACTCCGTATGGCGTATCGCCGCTGGATTGTTGTAATAAGCGGGGTCATAAAACATCATCGCCCGCTCAACGACTTGGGCTGGGAATGGATAATACTTTTCACCATCTCTTGAAAGAAGTTGTGCAACTTCTTGTCGGTTTGCGCCGGTATACAGCTGAGCCTTAATAATCGCGTTGTGTACGCCCTGCGCCCATTCGGCTCTATCCGGGTCCATCGCGTCGTCTTCATGCATCACGACCACGCAACACGGATGCCCTTTCCAGACGTCGCCTGTGAACCGCAGAACCTTCCCACCGGCTTTGATTTCTCCAAGCGCGTTAAAGGGCTCGGCGACACAGTAACCATCGATCTTCTTCGCGGCGAGCGCCGGAGGCATATCGGGTGGCGCCAATACCTGGAAATTACATTCGTTCGGGGCTAACGCCGCGTCCTGGGGTCGGATGACAGGCGTAACGCCAGCCTCTTTCATGATTTTCTGGGAGACGATATTGTGAATCGAATACCAGTAAGGGACCGCAAACTGCTTGCCTCCCAAGTCCGCGGGGGTCTTGATCTCTGGGTTGACCACAATAGCTGAACCGTTGCTATGGTCCCATGCCGTAATCTTGACGGGAAAGTTGTTGTTGTACCTCATCCAGACTGGGATCGGGATGAGCATATGGGTGAGATTGAATTTTTGGGCCGCAAACGCTTCGACAAGAGGCGACCACCCTCTGATTAACGTCGGGCGCTTGGACTCAATTCCCTCATCTTTGAAGAATCCTTTCTCATGAGCGACGAGTAGAGCCGCTGCATCGGTGATGGGGATGTAGCAAATGTTTACCACGGGATCGAAGGGCTTCTTGCCAAAGGCGGGCAAACTACCTAGACCAAGTCCCGCGCCAGCTAGCGCTGCCCCCGTCTGAAGCACAGATCGTCGACTGATCCCTGTCCCGAGAAAGCCGCCAAAGAGCGGATCTGAGTTAATTTACAGAAAAGGGTCATCGATCTGATCACCAAATGACTTCGCCTCCAGTGTAAGGCCATTTTCGTCAACTGTGCCCCCATCTCTAAATTGGGCTTCCTCTTCATCCAACAGCGAGTCGTCTATTGCCTGAGCCTTTGACTGAGCCGCATAGAATTTTTGCTCTTCCGTTAACTTTTTTTTCATAACTGCGATCTCCTCTCCCTCCATTGGGTATACCGCTACCCGGTTTTAGACATCTTCATGTTTGCCTCCTTTACCTCTTGAGGCGCCTGTTAATGTTCGATTAACGCAGCCACTTTGATTAACCTACTGCGTTACCTCCGATCCTTGGCTGTTTTATTTCGTGCCTCATAAATATCACCCGATATCCGCCTAGATCTTGATCTCTTGAAGAAATGATCCATGCGATTACCCGGAATTCAGGCGTTCCGTAACGGACTGGAGGCGTGCTTCCAGATCCTCCTCTGTAATTATTCCTCTGAGGATCATCGAGTGTGCCAGCGCCAGCACTTGCCGCTCGGGATGGGGAACATGCTGATAGTGCTGCTCGACGAGCTCATCCTCTTCATCCCGCCTCTTCAGCGATGGCAAAACGCACGACCCCTCGTTTAGTACTTCGCATGTACTTTCCAGCAGAACGCGCCAAGGAGGGTCCGGATTGCTCACACCGTACTGCTCGCATAGATCTCCCCAGACCCGGCCTTCTTTGCCGATTCGATCCAAAAGAGGAATGGAGTTGCCCATTTTCTAATGACCGTACGGGTGTACTGCTCGTCGGACTGGGCGCTTGTCGTCACTTTTCCGATCGGCGCGGGGTAGAGCAACCCCGATCAAGCAATCACGTGTGACAATTTCCGCCAACTGATCCTCTGACCAGCCCTCTGTGCCTTCAGGGCGCACGGGCATCACAACAT
>JAYNKS010000142.1:4301-4996 GCA_038111345.1 Gammaproteobacteria bacterium
CGACCACTCGGGAGACTGACCTAAAATTGGGCGGGGATAGCATGAGCATAGCGTGCAGACCACAACGTGCTTAAGCGTTGGGGTATCGACTAACACCCGAGGGTTACAGTAGTCGCTCGGTGTCCCAAATTTGGAAGGCATACTGTTTACCCAGTCGATGCCGACTTCGAGGCTCGCTTTCACTGGATCATCGATACATAACTGTTTGTAGTCGTCGTCTAACCAGGCCTTGGCCACGAGTCGGCCCGCTGGGAGCGGCCCTAAAGTGTGCATGTACTCGGTCCACTCGTTGTGGTCGGCCTGAGTGAATAATCCTTTCTCGATGCACAATTCGCGAACCGCGACTTCAAGGGCCTCGAAATCACTCACTTCGTCTACCATGGGGGCAGCTTTGTGATCGTGATTATCTGAATTTGACATGATGTATTCCTCGTTACGTCAATCTAACTTGAGTTGATTTGTTTCAGGTGGCGCTCGTCGATTGCTAATTGCTCTGAGCCTTAATGCTGAATCGGTTGTGAGTTCGTCACCGTCATTTCTTCTCACTAAATCTAAATAAGGGCTGACTCGATCCTAAACTGCTTGAAGCCAGCGCTCAGACAGCTCAGTCTCCAGCGTATCTCCTGCGAATCGGCTTGGGTAATCGGGCCACAGATCGGATTGCTTGAACACAATGCTGTAGAACCACTCCGGGC
>JAYNKS010000143.1:0-4994 GCA_038111345.1 Gammaproteobacteria bacterium
GTATAGGTACAAAAGCGCAACCAGCATCAAAAGCGATCCCAGCAAGGTGTACAAAAAGAATTTGATCGCTGCGTACACACGATTCGGTCCACCCCACACGCCGATAATCAGGAACATCGGAATCAGCATGGCTTCCCAGAAAAGGTAGAAGAGAATGCCATCGAGAGCGCAGAACACGCCAATCATCAGGCCCTCCATGATTAAAAACGCTGCAAAATATTGCGCGACGCGCGTTCTTATGACCTCCCAACCCGCGATCACCACAACCATTGTGAGCACGGTGGTCAGCACGATGAGGGGAAGCGAAATCCCATCAAGCCCCAGGTAGTACTCGATATGGAAGCGGGAAATCCAATCACCCCTCTCGACAAACTGCATTTGCGCCGTGCCACGGTCAAACCTTGCCCACAGGCAGACGCTTATGAGGAACGTCAGCACCGACGCCGCTAGGGCGATCCAGCGTGCCGCTGGCGCGCGCCGGTCATCTCCTGTCAGCAGTACCAGAACACCACCAAGTACGGGGGCCCAAATGATTAAGGAGAGCAGATGACCGTCAAAAATTTCCACGATTTCCAGCCGTCAAGCAAAGAAAAGCCAGGACATCAGCCCTACCAGACCAATGATCATCGCAAAGGCGTAGTGATAAACGAAGCCACTCTGCATTCGCCTAATCAGAAGAGAGGACTTGTTGACCAGCGCAGCCGAGCCGTTTACCAGCCACCCGTCAATTACCGTACGGTCACCCCACTGCCAAAGTCGCTCGCCCAGCAAGCGTGATCCATCGGCAAAAACCTTTTGATACAACTCGTCGAATCCGTATTTATTCAACAGCACGCGGTATACCCGATTAAAACGCGCCGCAAGCGTATCGGGCCAATCTGGCTTCAGAGAGTAAAAGATCCAAGCCAGCACGATACCCAAGACCGCCAGCCAGAACGGTATCGACGTAGGCACGTGAGTTAGCATTCCGGCGGCGGTTAGCGCCAATGCGTCCTCACCCTCCGGTAAGGCCGACACGCTGTCTCGCAGCAAGGATCCATCGATGGCCGGTCCTACCAAAACAAACCCTGCGATCACAGAAGGGATGGCGAGCAGCACCAACGGCATCGTTACTACCCAGGGCGACTCGTGCAAATGCTCCCGCGTGTGCGAATCAACCCTTGAAGGCCCGTGGAAGGCCATAAACACGAGGCGGAACGAATAAAAAGCCGTGAGGATGACTCCCACAAGAACGGAGACGTATGCGAAACCAGCTCCGGGCACGCTGGAATGATGCACCGCCTCAATGATCGCATCCTTCGAAAAGAAGCCAGCGAAAGGCGGAATTCCTGCAAGCGCGAGACTGCCGACTAAGCACGTCATATAGGTAATCGGCATCACCCGTCGAAGCCCTCCCATGCGCCGCATATCCTGCTCGTGATGCATCGCAATGATTACCGACCCTGCCGCCAGGAAAAGCAACGCCTTGAAAAACGCATGGGTCGTAAGATGAAAGATGGCGACCGAATAGGCAGACACGCCTAGTGCGACTGTCATGTACCCAAGCTGCGACAATGTGGAATAAGCGACTACCCGCTTAATATCCGTCTGTACGACAGCCACAAAGGCCATCAACAATGCGGTCAGCGCGCCAACAATCAATACCGTGGACGACGCCACGACGGACATTTCGTAAAGCGGTGACATGCGGGCTACGAGAAAAATACCGGCCGTGACCATAGTGGCGGCATGGATGAGTGCCGAGATAGGTGTTGGCCCTTCCATCGAGTCCGGCAGCCAGACATGCAGCGGCACTTGAGCGGATTTACCCATCGCCCCTAACAAGAGAAGCAAGCAAATCACGGTAACGGCACTCCACTCAACACCCCACGGCCCTTCGAACACCTCGATGTTGGCCGCCGGCGCCGCCTTAAACACCTCGGCGTAATCAAGCGTGCCAAAAAGGCTGAGAACCGCCGCGATTCCCAGAATAAAGCCAAAATCCCCCACTCTGTTAACGAGGAACGCTTTCAGGTTTGCGCGGACGGCCGACTCGCGCTCGTACCAGAATCCAATCAATAAATAAGACACGAGTCCAACGCCTTCCCAGCCGAAAAAAAGCTGGAGGAAATTGTTGGACATCACCAACATCAGCATCGCGAACGTAAACAGGGCGATGTACCCGAAGAACCGACTGTAACCGGGGTCTTCCGCCATATAGCCAATCGTGTAGATGTGCACCATAAGTGAGACAAAAGTTACGATAACCATCATCACGGCCGATAAGGGGTCGATCAGAAAGCCAATTTCAAATCGGATACCCCCGCTAACCGCCCACGTGTAGACCGGGCCGTTGAAATAGCCGCCGTGGAAAACATCCCAGGCAACCCAGCAGGACAGCAAAAATGCGGAGCCAACGCCGGCTATAGCCACCCGATGAGATTGGGTGCGGCCAATCCGCGAGCCGAGAAATCCCGCTCCCACGGCTGCTGCGAGGCATAGCAACGGGATCGCGAGATATACAAGCTCAAGGTTTTGCATTCGTTCCATCAACCCTGAAGTCGGTCAAGATCCTGAACGTTGATAGAGCGTCGCGTTCGAAACAGCACGATCAGAATGGCGAGGCCAATTGCAGCCTCAGCAGCCGCTACGGTGAGAATAAAGAAAACGAAGACCTGTCCCGATAAGTCCCCAAGATAGTGAGAGAACGCCACAAAATTCATGTTTGCTGCCAACAAGAGCAGTTCAATCGCCATCAGGATAATGACGAGATTTTTCCTGTTTAAGAAGATCCCAACCACACTTATGGCAAACAACAGTGCGCCGACGATCAAATAGTGGGACAACGGGATCACGCATCCTCCTCGGGGCGAGTCGGGAGCGTTACAAGACGTACTCGATCTTCCTTTCGCACTTTGACCTGTTGCTCTGGCGCCTGATAGCGGGTCACGGGCCGGCGCCGCAAGGTTAAAGCGATGGCGGCAACGATGGCTACAAGCAGGATGACCGCTGCCAACTCGAAAGCAAATACATAATCGGTGTAAACCAAATACCCCAGCGCCTTGGTGTTGCTGTACTCCGCTATTTGGCCCACTGGTCTCGGCAGACTATCGGCAGAGAACTCTTTTGAAACCATCACCAACCCCAACTCACCTGCCATCAGTACCGCGACAATAAGCCCCAAGGGGAGATAGTTGGTGAATCCGGCTCTCATTTTCGCGATGTCGATATCCAACATCATAATCACGAAAAGGAACAACACCATCACAGCGCCCACGTAAACGAGCACCAGCGCGATCGCCAGAAATTCCGCTTCGAGTGTCAACCAGAGGCAGGCTGCGCTGAAGAACGCCAGAACCAAAAACAACGCGGAACGGACCGGGTTTCGTACCGTCACCACCAACAGGCTCGAAACGATCAGAATCGCTGCAAAGACATAAAAAATGAACTGAAGAAACGTCATGGTCTACCGATATGGTGAATCCGCCTGCCGCGCCCGCGCAATGGCCTGTTCGTGCGTGTCCCCGATCTGCAGGAGATCTTGCTTGCTAATCGTCCCCGACGCGCCGGTTTCAAAGTGATATTCATGGATATCGGTTAACACAATGGAGTCGACCGGACAGGCCTCTTCGCAGTAACCGCAATAGATACATTTGAAAAGGTCGATGTCGTATCGGGTCGTTCGACGAGTGCCGTCATCCCGCTCCTCCGATTCAATGGTGATCGCGAGGGCCGGGCACACCGCTTCACACAACTTACAGGCGATGCAGCGCTCCTCGCCATTAGGGTAACGCCGTAACGCATGTAACCCGCGGAATCGGGGTGACTTAGGCGTCTTCTCGTCCGGGTACTGAACGGTGAATTTTTTCTTAAAGAAATACCCTCCGGTTACAGAGAGCCCCCGAATCAATTCGGGCAAAAGCCATGTTTTTATGAATCTCGAGATCATGGCGATACGTTGATGATCAGGCGAACCAGTGGCCCACGGGCGTGAAAAATCGAGCGACCCCAATGACCACAATCCAGACAAGCGTCACGGGGATAAAGACTTTCCAGCCAAGACGCATGATTTGATCGTATCGATAGCGTGGAAACGTGGCCCGAAACCACAAGAACAAAAAAGCCACTCCCGCCAACTTAATAAAAAACCAGCCGATCGCGGGAATCCAGGTAAACGGCGCAAAGGGCAACGGTGCCTGCCATCCTCCGAGAAACATGATGACCGTCAGCGCCGAGATGAGGATCATGTTCGCATATTCAGCGAGGAAAAACACCGCAAACCCCATGCCCGAATAATCCACATGAAAGCCGGCAACAATCTCCGATTCCCCTTCTGCGACATCGAAGGGCGAACGGTTTGTCTCAGCGACGCCGCTTATTAGATAAACAATAAAGAGCTGGAACAGCGGCAGGAAAAACCATTGATGGATGCCACCAGACTGAGCCAGCACAATCTCCCTCAGATTCAAGGAGCCCGCGGCCATGAGCACACCGACGAGGGCGAACCCCATGGCAATCTCATAGGCCACGATTTGCGCCGCTGAACGCATCGCGCCCAAAAAGGCGTATTTGGAATTAGATGCCCACCCGGCAATCACTACGCCATAGACACCCATTGACGTCAATGCCAGTACATAAAGCAAGCTGGCATTGATATCGGCAAGCAGCAGAGTGTCGGTAAATGGGATCACGGCCCAGGCCCCAAGGGCAGGCGCCAGGGCAAGGACGGGGGCGATAACAAACAGGTAGCGATCCGCGTTGGTCGGAATAATCATTTCCTTAAACATCAGCTTAACCGCGTCAGCGATGGGCTGAAGAAGGCCCCGCGGCCCAACGCGGTTAGGCCCAACACGCACATGCATATAGGCAATGACTTTTCTTTCAGCCAGGGTGTAATAGGCAACCGCGGCAAGAAGCGGCAGGATAATGGCGCCGATCTTCAATCCCAGTTGCAGCACCAGAGGCAAAGAATCCCAGACGTAAACAACTAACTCAAACATCAGTAGCCACCCTTT
>JAYNKS010000144.1:0-4914 GCA_038111345.1 Gammaproteobacteria bacterium
ATTCAGCACGTCATTCAGATGCTGCAGCCGATTGACACCCGCCCGGAGGAACTGGGTATTGATGCGATCTGCTCAGTGGATCCTGGCGGGCATTTTTTTGGCGCCGACCATACGATGGCTCGCTACGAGACGGCTTTTTATTCACCCCTTCTGAGCGATTGGCAGAACAACGAAAATTGGCTTGCGGCGGGCGGCAAGGATGCAACGACGCGGGCTACGGAGGTCTGGCAGTCTGCTCTGGGCGAGTTTGAACCGCCTCCCATCGATGTTGCTCGCCAGGAGGCGCTCGCCGATTACGTGGCCCGTCGCAAAGAGGAGATAGGCTCTGGCGAGCCCTAGGCCATCACACGGATAACCTATCCTCTTAGCCTAATCTGCGCGCAAGGTGCTCTGGATTGCGCTCACAACCCTGTCGCGAATGAGAGGCTGAGCCTTCTCATTGGGGTGAATGCCATCGGCTTGCAACCACTCGGGATTTGCGAATATCTCTTCAAAGAGCGATGGAATCAAGGTTGCCCCTGAAGCGTTGGCCACCGTTGCATAGTTCTCTCGGAAGGCCATCCGGTAGGCGGGCCCGTAGTTGGCCGGAATGTCCATCTCAAACATAATGACCTTCGCTCCTGATTGGAGCGCCAGAGTTGCCATGGCCATTAAATTGCTGCGGATAGCCAGAGGGGGGTGACCGCGAAACCCATCGTTTGCCCCAATTTCCAGAATAACGATAGATGGCCGATGTTGTTCCAGAAGGGCAGGCAAGTTCGCGCGCGCGCCTGCTGTGGTCTCTCCGCTCACAGACGCATTGATAAAATCGAAGCCCTCGATAAGCTGTTCCTGAGCGAGATGAACCCAGCCATCTTTCTCAGACATTTGAAACGCCGCACTCAGGCTGTCGCCTAGAACCAGGACGGTCTTTGTGTCGGCCTGAACAGCAGGATGTCCTAAAACCAGAAGAAAAATGAGCGCAACCGAACCAAATCGCCTCATCGTTGAGGCCAGGCACCTTGTTCGCGAAGTGGATGGGCCGACGGGAAAAATGACCATTCTGGATGATGTCTCGTTGGAGGTGGCGCGCGGGGAGTCGGTGGCAATTACCGGACCTTCGGGTTCCGGAAAGTCTACCTTAGTGGCGTTATTGGCTGGCCTGGATGTACCAACCTCGGGAGACGTGGTGCTGGAGGGCGAGTACCTGAATCGTCTGGATGAGGACGGCAGGGCCCAACTACGTTCGGGACGTGTGGGATTTATCTTTCAGGCGTTTTACCTGATGGAAACGTTAACGGCGCATGAGAATGTGATGCTGCCATTAGAGATCGCTGGCCGTAAGGATGCCGCTCGGATAGCCGCCGATTGGTTGGATCGTGTCGGTCTTGCCGACCGGCAGGATCATTATCCGCGTCAGCTGTCTGGCGGGGAGCAGCAACGAGTGGCTATTTCACGAGCGTTCGCTATCGAGCCGCAGATACTTTTTGCCGATGAGCCGACCGGCAATCTGGACGATAAATCTTCCCAACACATAGCGGAACTGCTTTTTTCCTTGTGCGACTCGCGTCAGGCCGCCCTCATTTTAGTGACTCATGATTCGGAGCTGGCCGCGCGTTGTCAGTCGCGCATTGCGCTGGCAGGCGGTCGATTGGTAGGCGCCTCTTAGTGCAGCATGTCCTCTTTCAGGCGCTCCGACAGTTGCGCCGCGATTGGAAAGCCGGTGAGATCCTTGCACTGGGTGCAGCAATGGCTATTGCAGTGGGCGCCATTACGGCAGTGGTCGGATTTTCTGAGCGGATCATGAGCGGGCTCGAGCGCAGCGCAGGGGAGGTGATTGCTGCAGATATCAAGCTTGCGTCTCGCGAGTCGGTGCCGGTTGCGATTGAGGAAGAAGGACGCCGTCTTGGTTTATCGGTGGCACGAACAACGGCGTTTCCGACGGTGCTTTTTGACAAGGGGCAGACCCTCCTGGTGTCCGTTAAAGGCGTGACCGAGGGATATCCGCTTCGCGGCGCGTTGAAGCTTAAGCGCTCTCTCAAGGATGACGCCGCGGAGGAGCGTGTCGTGGGCATCCCCGCTCCCGGTGAGCTGTGGGCGGATCCCAGAGTGTTTTATTCGCTAGGCGCTCGGTTGGGGGATACGCTGCAACTGGGGAATACGTCATTCAGGCTCACGGCAGTTCTGACATATGAGCCTGATAGAGGGGGGCAATTTTTTAGTTTCTCACCGCGCTTGATGATTAATGCGACAGATCTTCAGGCGACCGGTCTTTTGGGCCCGGCCAGTCGGGCACGGTACGCGCTATTGGCCGCGGGCCCTGTGGAACGGGTCGATGAGTTTAAAGCGATTATTGAGCCGGCGTTGGATCGGCGCATTGCGATTGTGGATCTTGACTCAGCTCAAGAGCAGGTAGGCGCGACCGTATCGACCGCCCGTGATTTCATAGGGCTATCATCGCTCGCCACGCTGCTAATCGCAGGCCTTGCCATTACCGTAGCGTCGCGCCGGTATGTTGATCGGCGTCGCCGCCAAACCGCGCTTCTGCGAACCTTCGGGGCCTCTTCAGGTTCGGTTCTCCTCACCCACCTGATCGCCCTGTCTTCGCTGGGTTTGGGTTGGGGTGTTCTTGGGGCGGCAGGAGGATTTGCGGTGCAGGAGGTCATGGCGGGACTCATTGGCAGCTTGTTACCGGGGACGCTTCCGGCGATGGGCATAGCCCCCGCCTTTCTAGGGATCATGTTGGGAACGCTTCTGCTGGTTGCGTTTTCGGTTCCGTCTTTTTTCACCCTCGCGAGGATTGCGCCTATTGAGGTTTTGCGTAGCACCGAGAAATCGGGCGGCGGGCGTTTTTTCTGGCTGATCTATCTTATCCCTATCGGCGGACTCATAAGTCTCATGCTTACTCAGGTTGCCTCACCGCTCCTGGTTCTTTTTTTAGCGGGCGGGATCGTACTGAGTTTGATAGTGATGATGGCCTTGAGCGCGGGGGCGCTTATCGCGATGAAAAGCCTCTCTAGTAGCGCGGGGGTATCCTGGCGTTTTGGCCTTGGGAGATTAATTCGCAACAAAACTGCCAGCACCTTTCAAATCTCAACCATTGGTCTTGGGTTGAGCATACTTATTCTGCTCTCGGTGGTAAGAGGTCAGTTGTTTGATGCCTGGGAGTCGAGGACGCCCGACGACGCGCCAAACTTTTTTTTCGCCAACATTCAGCCGACTGAGCGCGAAGGGATGGCGCGGTTTTTTCGTGAGCAGTTCGACGCGGCGCCCGCCTTTACGCCGATGGCCACCGGACGTTTGATCGCGATCAATGGCGCGATACCTGTAGCGGAGGATTACCCGGACCCCCGGACGGCCTCGCGGATAGAAGGTAACCTTAATTTCTCCTGGGCCGCCGCGATTCCTCCGGGTAACGAGATCGTTGCCGGCCAATGGTGGGAGCCTGGATCTTCAGAGCCCGTAGTTTCGCTTGCCGCCCGATGGGCTGAACCGCTTCGTGTGGATGTAGGCGATACGATCTCGGTACGGAGTGGTGCGCAAGTCATTGAGGCCAGAATCATCAACATCCGGCAGGTGCAGTGGGAAAGTCTGACGCCTAACTTCTTTGTGCTTTTCCCGCCTAGCGTGCTCAAAGGCGCGCCACATACTTATCTCAGCGCCGCACGCCTTGAGAGTGAGAACCAAAAAAAGCTCATTGAGTTAAACCGCCTGTTTCCCACAATCAATATCATCGATGTAGGGGCGATATTGGCTCAGGTCCGACGGGTGTTGGATCTTGTTGGCCTGGCCCTCAATCTGGTCTTTGCCTTCACTCTGGCAGCGGGGGGAGCCGTACTTTTCTCAGTGATGCAGACCAATCAGGAATCGCGGATACGGGACGTCGCTATGCTGAAAGTGCTTGGCTGCGATCGGAGGCGAATCCGGACGGCTCTCAATTTTGAATTTCTGACGATCGCGATCATTGCCGGTGCGCTCGCCGGAAGCACGGCTCTGCTAACGGGTCAATGGCTGGCCGAGAGGGTTTTTGAGATTCCTTATGCGACCAACTATCGTGAATTAATTTATGCTTTCCCAACAAGTGTTATCATTGTGTGGTTGGTTAGTTTTCTGGGCGTTAGACGAGCACAATACGCCCCTCCTCAGGCTCTTCTGAAAGATGTGATTACCTGATTTATGTCCCCAAAAACGATAAATCGTATTCCGAATTGGTGGTGGGCAGGCCTCATGCTCATGACCCTTTTTTCGTTTAGCGCTGAAGAGGCCTTCGGGCGCGACGGTTGGACTGTGGAGCAGGCTGCCGCTGAGGCAGAGAAGAAAGCCGAGGAGAAAAAAGCAGCGCCTAAGCCAGCAGCGGTTCCTGCTATCACTGGTATCGGGGTCGCTGTTCTAGATACGGGAATAGCGGTCGATCCGCTCGCGCACCCGGGTTTTTTTGTACCAGGAAGTGCGAGTTTTGTCGGTAATACGCCCTTTGCGGATCTGGCGGAACAGGGCACGCATGGGACAGCGGTGGCGCAGATCATCCGCCACCTAACTCCTGCGAGCAAGATTCTCTCCCTGCAGACCTCCACCGGCGGACGATCTATATCCGGTGCGGTGACGACCCAGGCTCTGCTCGCGGCGGCGAGCAATCCTAATATTCGGGTAATCAATCACTCGAACGCCGCCCTTGCCGGCTCGGCGGGTGAAGCAATGCTTGCGACTGCTCGGGCCGATCAGGTAGTGGTAATGGGCTCGGGAAACGATTGGGCGCCGTATCCGTTGGGCGACGCGCGTCATGCCCCTGGACTCGGCGGTAAAGCGCTTGTAGTTGGGGGCTTGGGCCCAGATCTTGAAATGCTGGGTTTTGCAAATCGTGCGGGTGATCTAGCGGATCACTATGTTGTGGCGTTGGGATTCTCCGAATATGCCGACTACTGGGGCACCTCGTTT
>JAYNKS010000145.1:0-4868 GCA_038111345.1 Gammaproteobacteria bacterium
AAAACAATAAGGCCGAAGCTCAACTCACGCCAAGCTCCGGCCTAATCAGAACCCGCCGACGGCGTCGGCTACTTGTACATCGTTTGCGCCTTCGTGCCGGGCGCGTACTCAGTTGGATCAACCCAGATATTGACTACGGCGGACTTGCCTGAGCTCTGCACAGCCTCGCGCGCCCGCTGTAAAGCAGGAGCAATTTGGTTTGCTTCGGTGACTTCCTCTCCATAGCCGCCAAGCATTTCCCCAAACTTCGAAAACGGTATATCGCCGAGCAGGTTACCGATATCACCCCGATCCTCACCGTATTTGGTGATTTGCCCGAAGCGAATCTGATTCATCGCCGAGTTATTGCCGATCACCGCGATATACGGCGCACCGAAACGATTAGCCGTCTCCATATCAAACGCGGTCATCCCGAAGGAGCCATCGCCGTAGTAGCACAGCACCTCTTTGTTGGGATGCACCAGCTTGCTCGCCAAAGCAAACCCGGTGCCGACACCGAGCGATCCTAGCGCCCCTGGATCCATCCAGTGCCCCGGGGTGCGCGGCTGAACGGCCTGTGCGCTGATCGTGACCACGTCGCCACCGTCACCGATGTAGATCGTATCCTCAGTCAGAAACTCGTTCAGCTCCCAGGCCACGCGATACGGGGAGATCGGGCTCTTGTCCGTCGTAAACAGCGGCATGAGTTTTTCAGTCTTGCTCTCTTCGAGGGCACGCAACTGCGCCATCCAGTCCGCGCGGCCTTTAGCGCCGCTATCGCCGCCCGCCGTTGTCGCGGCCAGAACACCCGCGAGCACAGCACCCGGATGCCCAACGATGCCCAACGACACGTCGCGGTTCTTGCCGACAGTCTTGTAATCCATATCAATTTGAACCACGGTCGCTTCCGCCCGAAGACGCTTGCCATAGCCCATTCGAAAGTCAAACGGCGTTCCCACAATGATGATGAGATCAGCCTCTTTGAAGGCGTCACCTCGGGTGCGATGGAAATGATGCGGATCACCCGGCGGCAATACGCCTCGGGCCGCGCCATTAAAAAACGCGGGCACATTAAGCGCGCGCACAAGATCGATAGCCTCCTGATGGCTGCGCGAGGACCAGACCTGCGTACCCAGAAGGATCGCAGGCTTCTTTGATTTGACGATCAGCTGTGCGAGCCGTTCGATATCCGCGGGATCACCGATGCTTCTCACAGAAGAACGATAGTGGCCCGCCTGCGGCACGACCGCCTTATCAACAGCAACCTCACGATCAAGCACATCGCGCGGGATCTCAAGATAGGCAGGCCCCGGGGCGCCGGAGAAACACTCGCGCGCAGCCATCGAGATCATGTCCGCCACGCGATCCGTAGAACGCACCCCTGCGGAGAACTTGGTAATTGGCGCCATCATGTCGACATGAGGTAGGTCCTGCAGCGAACCCATTTTGTGCTGCGTCAGCGCACCCTGACCACCGATGTGCAGGATGGGGCTTTCGGAACGAAAGGCGGTCGCCACACCCGTCATGGCATTGGTGCAGCCCGGTCCCGCGGTGGTGACCACACATCCCAAACGCCCGGTCTGACGCGCATACCCGTCTGCCGCATGGGCCGCGGTCTGCTCATGACGGACATCAATAATCTTGATGCCTTCGTCAAGACAGCCGTCATAAATATCAATAATGTGCCCGCCGCAGAGGGTAAAGATCGTATCAACCCCCTCCTGCTTTAACGCCTTGGCAACAAGATGACCGCCGGATATGACATCGCCAGACTTGTCTTTTTGTGCCAGCGTATCCGTGGCGGTATCGGTTTTTTTTAAATTCGCACTCATATCTGTCCTCCTCACAATCGGACAATTAAATTACTGGCCGACAAGGCCGACCTACTTTTTATCTGCCGAAGCCCTGCGCCTGTTGGAGTCACCCTTGCCAGTGGCTCTCGCCACCTGAACGGGCGGCCCGCTTACGACGAATATTCAGCCAAATCGGATACAGCATCAACACAATGGCGATCAGAATACATCCCAATGCAATAGGATGCTCCACCGGATTAATAAAGGTGGTGAGGTCTCCCTGGCTCGAGATCAATGACTGACGCATTGAGCGCTCCGCCAGCGGCCCCAACACAATCGCGAGCACGGCAGGAGCAACCGGATAGTTCAATTTGCGTAGCAGGTACCCGCCTGCACCAAGCGCCAACATGAGCCAAACGTCGAACATCCGATCAGTCGTCGCAAACACGCCCACAAAACACAAAATAAAAATGATGGGCGTCAGGATAGTAAACGGCATGGCAAGCACTCGGACAAAAATCGGTATAAGCGCAAGATTCAGTGCTACCGTGACGAAATTAGCCACATACATTGACCCAATCAGGCTCCAGACAAAATCAGGATTATTCTGAAAGAGTAAGGGTCCCGGGCGCAGTCCCCAAATAATCATGCCGCCCAGCAAAATCGCCGTTGTGGGTGAGCCCGGTATACCCAGCGTAATCATAGGCAGCATCGAGCCGGTGGAGGCTGCATTGTTCGCCGCCTCCGGCGCGGCCACGCCCGCTACATTGCCTTTACCAAATGTCTCCGGGTCTTTAGAGAACGTCTTGGCCAAACCGTAGGCCATCAGCGAAGCGGGCGTTGCCCCCGCAGCAGGGAGAGTGCCCACAAAGAATCCCAATCCCGACCCCAATGATGTGGTGGGCAGATATTTCTTGATCACCCGCAGATGCTGCCTGAATTCTTTCCATGTCGTCTTCACAAAATCCAACTTCACCTTGCCGCCGGTCTGCTCAAGAGTCCATAGCATCTCGCCGATACCATAAATTCCAATGGCGAGCACCAGAAATCCGATGCCTCGTTGGAACTCCACCATGTCGAAGAAAATCAGGCGGGGCTTTCCGGAAATGATGTCGAAACCCACCGCTGCTAACACCAGTCCCAGGAGGATGGAGAAGATCGTTTTGGGAATGTCGTCCCCACCCAGGCCGATAAAAGTGGCGAACGCCAGAATCATCAGAGCAAATTCTTCTTGCGACCCAAACTTCAAAGCCACGTCCGCAAGAGGCGGCGCAAACAACGTGAACAGCACGATTGATATGGTCCCGCCAATAAACGAGGCCACAGCCGCCGCCATTAATGCCTGATTTGCCTCTCCTTTCTGAGCCATAGGCCGGCCATCAAAGACAGTGGCGACAGCCGTCGATGCGCCCGGGATTCCGAGCGTGATGGAGCTGATAGCCCCACCGTACATTGCGCCATAGTAAAGCGCTGCGAGAAAAATGATCGCCGCTGTGGGCGGCACAAGAAAGGTCACCGGCAGCAAAATAGCCACGCCGTTAACAGAGCCCAGCCCCGGCATGGCGCCAATGAACAAACCAGCCATACAGCCAGCAATGATCATGGCGAAATTCAGCGGCTCAAACGCATGGAGCAGTCCGAGAGCCAAAAGATCGAAAATTTCTCCCATGCTTTTTCCTTATCCTGAATACCGAGATCTTGTGTCCAATTGCCCCTCACGCATCACATCAAGTACGTCCAGCGAAAGTTATCAATCCAAAGAAATCCGTCTTCAAATATCGGCAGACCCTTTGGAAGATATTTAGAAAGCTGCCACTCAAACAAAAAGTAAACCATTAGAACCATGCCGATCACCGTGGCGGTGGTCAGGCCCCATGAATGCTTTCCAATCACCCGCATGTAAAAGCCGAGAAAAAGAGCGATGGAGATATAGGTGCCTACGAAGGACACCAGTACTACCATGACCGTCAGCCCAATAAACGAAACGGCCACAAGGGGGAGGTGATCAGGATCAATGTAGGGCGTTTCATTCCTGCTTTCGCTGGTAGTTTTGCGAAACCATCGAACGACCGTCCAGACCGATGTCAGGGCCATACCCAGGCTCAGCCAAAACGGCCAAACGCCTGACCCCGGGCCGCGTCCTGGGACCCAGCCGATTTGGAGTCCATCCGCATGAATGGACCACATCATGCCAAGGGAGAAAACAAGGAGCCCAATCGCTGCTAATAATTCGGCCGTGCGTGTCGACATGTATTACGTACTCGGTATGCCTAAGTCAGCGTTGGTCCACAGCGCCTCGAGAGGCCGACGATGCTGCTCATAAAGTGCTATGAACTCCACGAGCGACCCTTTCTGACCAGCGTAGCCACGGGGGCGCCCGCGGTTATCCTACGCCAAGAGAAACCACTTAGAAAGTAGCCGGGCCAGCGTGTGCTGGCCCGGCTGAACATTGCTAACCGACTTACTCGCCGGTAATGGCAGCGGCGCCCACCTGCGCAATCAACTTCTCATGCGCCACATACTGCTTCGCGTGGAACTCTCCCAGCTCGCCGCCTTTCAGCATTTTCGAGCAGGTCAACCCATCGCTGACACAGAAATCCTGCCACTCTTTGCTGTCAAACAACTCCTGAAAGAGGTTGGTGTAGAACTCCACGGCACCAGCGGACATCCCCGGAGGGCCATTCACCGAGCGCTGCATGTAGTACTCGATGTTTACGCCGAGTTCCTTGGCGGTCGGCACGTTCGGGAACGCAGCCATGCGCTCGCCTGTGAACTGGACCAAAGGTTTGGAACTGCCCGCTTCGTAGAAGGACATCTGCTCGGAGGGATTGTTTACCGTCGAGTCAATCTGTTTGCCGATCAGGTTTTTCGCCACCGTACCACCGCCAGGAAACGGGATGTAAGTGACTTTGTAGTCAAACTCGGCTTCCATCATGGCAGTCAGCACGCTGTCCTCCTGGCCGGATCCGGTGCCACCCACTTTCCAATTTTTGCCAGCGGACTTCACGGTCTTCACGTAGGAATCAAGATCAGTGATGTCCTTACGATCGGTGTGCACCCACAGCAGGAACGTGTCCATCGCCATCAGACCGATAG
>JAYNKS010000146.1:0-4797 GCA_038111345.1 Gammaproteobacteria bacterium
GGATTATACGTTCCGCTCACCCGATTCGCGATGCGCGCAGCAAGCGCCCGATGTCCTTACGCAGATCTTTTGCGTCACTATTGATTGGGTAGCGCATCATAAGATTACCCAACGGGTCCACGAGGTAGATCCATTGCAAACCCCTATCCGCCGGTTCGCTGGACTGACCCAAAACGCGAAGCAGCGTGTCCTGTTGCTGAGGCTCCAGCCCCAACGCCCGAATATCCGGCGCCTCCTGACTGAGCGCAGCTAAGGCGCTCATCTCCTGCAGGGTCAGCGAGAGCATCAGGAGCTGAATGCGCTTTTCGTTTTTTCCCTGGCTCAACCGGGCCCGCTCGATGTTGCTTGCGACTTGGCGGCACAGATCCAAACACGGTCCCTCTATCAACAGAACATAGGTCCACCGACCAAGCACGCTGTTGAGATCCACCGGATCGCCCGCCGGTGAGCGCATCGCCAGATTGGGAAGGGGGCGCGGGGGCTCGACCAACTCGCCCCGATTTCTGAAGCTACTCGGCGTCCACAGCCACGCCGCTACCACCGGCGACAGAAATAACGCCATGAGCGCAACCAGCGTCCAGCGCTTGCGATTGCGAACAGCCGGGCTGAAGGTTTCCTTGTCCTGCGTAGTCATGGTAGTGCCTTGGATTGATGTTCCCTTCGCTGACGCCTGACGACGGCCACAACGACGATGATAAAAACGCCTGCCATGGCGAACCACTGCAGGGCATAGGCCCGATGCCTCTGGACCGAGATCTCCTGAGGTGCGGGCCAGGCCCGCACAAACCCATCGGGTGCGTCGGCCGCTAGCCTGAGGACATAAGGCTGTACGGTAAACGGCGCGTCTTTTGCATACGCCACAAGATCCAGATTCTGGCGTAGCGGTGCGGCAAATTCCGGCGCCTGTGCCTCTAGCGTAAACCCCATCAGCGGCTTGTAAAGACGGCCGGCGACTTCCCGTTCGCCTGAGGGTACCGATGGCCGGGGCAGATCTTCTCGACCGCCCTCAAGCGCTATCCAGCCGCGATCCACCAAAATTCGCGTGTCGCTACCCAGAATTACAAAAGGCGTCAGCACGTGAAAGCCGGGCTGACCCTCATAGGTCCGGTTGTCCCAAAGGAACTGCCCCTGCCCGTCAAAACGACCCCGGATCGTCGCGGCGGCGCCGCTTTGACCCGCACCCAGCCGCTCGCCGGAAACCAAAATCGGTGGTTGCCCAACGCGGGCGGCAAACTCATCCAGAAGTGCCTGCTTTTCCTTCGCGCGCTCCAGCTGCCAAAGACCCAGAGATATCAGCGCTACGAAGATGAGCGGAATAGCGATCCAAGAGAGTACACGGCGCATGGTCAAGATGATGTGTAATTCACTGAATGCACGGGGGACTCTGATACCATCTGCTAACTCTTTATCCTATGGTTCACGACCCACGCCCGTGCTAACTAAAGTAATCATCATCTTGCTTTTGCTGGCCATGATCTTCAGTCTTGGCTATGCGATGATGACCATGATGCGCGAGAAAGGCCGCGGCACAGGGACCGTGAAAGCGCTGACCTACCGCGTCGGTATCTGGATCGTGCTCTTTATTCTTATCGTGGTGGGACTCTACACCGGCGCCATCAAGCCAAGCGGTTCCCTGCAAAAAGCGGCTATTCAAACCCAAACGCAATAACGCGCCGCCCTTTTTTCTTGCTTCCGGCGTGCCCGGGTTACTCGCTCCGCAATCTCGCTCGTCCGATAAAACGAAAGCGCCGCCCGAGAGAGGCGGCGCCATTCGTCCATATTTCGTTGTTTTACAGGATATAAACAAAGATAAAGAGGCCCACCCAGACGGTATCGACGAAATGCCAGTACCAGGCGGCGCCCTCAAATCCAAAGTGCTCGTCGGGCTTGAAGTGGCCCTTCATGCAGCGCACCAGAATGACGGCCAGGGTAATAGCCCCTACCGTCACGTGGAAGCCGTGAAAGCCAGTCAGCATAAAGAAGGTGGCACCGTATACGCCTGAACCGAGCGTAAGCCCCAGTTGGGTGTAGGCCTCGATGTACTCGTACACCTGGAAGTACATAAAGGCAGCGCCAAGCGCCACAGTCACAAATAGCCAGAAGATTAGCGCCCCGCGCTGGCTCTTTTTTAGCGCCCAATGCGCGAAGGTCACGGTTACGCTGGAAGCGAGCAGCAGTACGGTATTTAAAAGCGGAATACCAAACGCCCCGATGCTCGAAAACTGGCCGGGCGGCACGTCATGCGCATTAGGTCCAATATAAGTCGCGCCTGCTGGCCCCGCGGTCGGCCACGTCGCCTCAAAGCCGGGCCACAGCAACTCCTCCCCGGCGATCCACGGCACCGACAAAATGCGTGTGTAAAACAGGGCACCAAAAAAAGCGCCGAAGAACATCACTTCGGAGAAGATGAACCAGCTCATACCCATGCGAAAAGACGTATCGACCTGACCGTCGTATTTGCCTGCCTCGCTCTCGGTGGCCACCTCGCCAAACCACGCGTACATCATCAGCACAAGAACGACCGTGCCTGCGATCATCAGCCACGGGCCGGGGGCCAGATGATGTAGGTCCAGGATAAAACCGAGCGCCAGCAGGAAAAGCCCCATCGATGTGATCGTGGGCCACTTTGTGGGATCAGGCAGATAATAACCACCGTGTGCTGCACTCATTGGATTGGTCCTCTTTATAAGAATCAGTAAGTCGAATCAGAATTTTTAAGAATTATTTTTTAAGTTTTCATTCGCCGGATAGACCGCATACGACAGCGTGATGGTTTTCACCTCAGCGGGCAAATCAGGATCCACAATGAACGTCACCGGCATCACTTTGCTTTCTCGCGCAGCGAGCTCTTGGCGCGTAAAGCAAAAGCATTCGGTTTTCAGGAAGTGTCTAGCGGCTTTTGCAGGCGTCACGCTCGGCACCGCCTGTCCCGCCGTAGCGCTGTCCGTCAGACTGTGGGCGGCATAGGTGACGGTCGTCGCCTCTCCCGGATGCACCTTCAGCCGCACCGTCTGCGGCCCGTCAACCTGCCAGGGGATTCCGCTCACGTTAACCGCAAACTCCACCGTCACCGTGCGCGATCGGTCAATCTCCAAAGGCGCGGCGCTCACTTCAGAGAGCGTGGCACTTTTTCCATTCAGGCCGGTTATCTCACAGAACACGTTATAGAGCGGCACCAACGCGTAGCCAAACCCAAACATGCCGATCACCCACAGCGACAGCCAGCCGACGGTTCTCCGGTTGTGCTTGTTTTGCAGTTGACGGTCCATGCCCTGCGCCCTGAGCTAAATCACGTATTTAATGATGCTCCAGGCAAAAACCGCGACCACAAAGATGACAAGTATGGTTACGGTTTTACGAATGCCTGATTTTTGAGCCTCTGTTGCCATCATCACTTCCAAGGGTGCGCCTAACGAACCTCAGGTGCCGTGGCAAAGGTGTGGTACGGCGCCGGAGACGGGACCGTCCACTCCAGGCCCTCCGGGTTATCCCAGACCTCGGCCGTGGCTTTCTTGCCACCGCGGATGGCCTTGATCACCACCCACAGCAGAATCAGCTGGGAGAACCCAAGCACGAAGCCGCCAATACTTGAGACCATATTGAACTCGGCAAACTGCAGCGCGTAATCCGGGATACGACGCGGCATACCGGCAAAGCCAAGGAAGTGCTGCGGGAAGAACGTCACGTTGAACGCAATAACCGTCAGCCAGAAGTGAAGCTTGCCCAGTTTCTCGTCGTACATATGGCCGGTCCACTTGGGCAGCCAGTAGTAGACGCCCGCAAACATGGCCAGCACCGAGCCACAGAAAATCACGTAGTGGAAGTGCGCCACGATGAAGTAGGTATCGTGATACTGAAAGTCAGCCGGCGTGATCGACATCATCAGGCCCGTGAGACCTCCAACGGTGAAGAGCGCAACCGTTGCAATCGCGTAGAGCATGGGCGTTTCGAACGTCATGCTGCCGCGCCACATCGTCGCCAACCAGTTGAAGATCTTCACGCCGGTTGGGATCGCAATCAACATGGTGGAATACATGAAAAACAGCTCACCAGAGAGCGGCATACCCACGGTGTACATGTGGTGCGCCCAAACGATAAACGACAGGAAGGCGATACCTGCGGTCGCAAACACCATCGAGCTGTAGCCAAACAGCGGCTTGCGCGCGAAGGTCGGGATCACCTGCGAGATGATTCCGAAAGCCGGAAGAATCAGGATGTATACCTCCGGGTGGCCAAAGAACCAGAAGATATGCTGGAACATGACCGGGTCACCGCCGCCGGCGGCATTAAAAAACGACGTACCGAAATGACGGTCTGTCAGAAGCATGGTGACCGCGCCCGCCAGAACCGGCATGGCAGCGATCAGCAAGAACGCCGTAATCACCCAGGTCCACACAAAGAGCGGCATCTTCATGAGCGTCATGCCCGGAGCGCGCATATTCATGATCGTCGCGATGATATTAATCGCGCCCAGAATCGAGGACATACCAAGGATGTGAATGGTGAAAATCGTCAGATCCACGCCCATGCCACCTTGTACTGAGAGCGGGGGATAGATTGTCCAGCCCGCGGCAGGACCGCCGCCCGGAACAAAGAGCGATGCGATCAGCAGCGAGGTCGCAAACGGCAGCAGCCAGAAGCTCCAGTTATTCATACGCGGCAGCGCCATATCGGGCGCGCCGACCATCATGGGCAGCATCCAATTGGCAAACCCAACAAAGCCCGGCATCACCGCACCAAAAATCATGACCAGCGCATGCACGGTCACCATTTGGTTGTAGAAGTGGGGATCGACCA
>JAYNKS010000147.1:0-2576 GCA_038111345.1 Gammaproteobacteria bacterium
CCGTGGGCTTGGTGGATGGCACTTACGCCATCATCATTACACTTTTTGCGCTTGAGTTTCCTGGCAACTTCATCAAGATTCTCAATGACAACCAAGAGATGCTGTGGATTCTTTGTTTCTACTTCATTTTGTATGTTGGTATCTTCATGACGCTCTACGATACGTGGATATTGCACAAGAGTGCGTTGCTCCATCGCAAGGATAAGCAGGTCAAGCTTGTCGATACCGTCTCCGCTCTAGCAATGGTTGCTGCCGTCTTGGTCCCAGGGATTATGCAAACCACTGTGGACTGGAGCATTGAAAAGTCGGATGCGATTCATTCGACCCATGCCGTGTTAACCGGCACCCTTCGTGTTTTTGACCTTGCTCTTTTCTCGGTGATTTATTTACTGCTCTGGCGGCTCGAGGATCGAGCCACTCACGTAAGCAGAAGCTGGAGAGCGTTCACTAAAAGCGCGTTAAGTCGATTCAGTTTGTTTTTTTCAGCGCTGGTTATTAGCCTCATTCTCTTCCCGTTCGGTTTTTCGGTCCCGCTTGGGGTGGTCGTTGTGATTATGGCTGTTTCAGGTATCTTGTTTTCGGATCCCTCAGAGCAGGCAGAGGTCGCCGACTAAGTCTTTGCGGTCGCTCGAGCCTGATCAAATCTAGATTGAGTCGCCGGTGATTTGGATCGCGACGAAATATCTTTTGACCGCGGTGTTGGTCGTTCTGATCTCTGAGGTCGCCAAAAGAAGCGACAAACTTGGCGCGCTTATCGCGGCGCTGCCGATCGTTACTTTTCTCGCATTGATTTGGCTTTACGTTGAGAATCAGCCAGAGGAGAAAATCTCGAACCACGCCTGGTTTACTTTCTGGTATGTGTTACCGACATTGCCCATGTTTGTGGCCTTTCCGTCTTTGCATAGTCGACTGGGGTTTTGGTTGACTCTTGGCGCTTGCGCTTTAATCACGATTATCTCGTTTTTGCTTCTAGCGGTTATCCTCCGCGCATTCAACGTAGACCTCCTTTAGCCGGGACCCCAGTTTGATCTATGTATAACCCGGCGACATTTTCCGAAACTGATCCCAAGGTGATCGCCGATCTGATTGACTCGTACCCGTTAGGAATGTTGATCTCCGCCGGCGCCGGTGGTCTGCGGGCATCGCCCGTACCATTTTTTCTCAAACGTTCGAACGAGTTTGCGCTGGTGGCTCATCTTGCACGAGCCAATGACCATTGGAAAGATCTCGAGGCGCTAAGGGAGTGCCTGATCGTCTTTCAAGGTGCCAATAACTATGTAACGCCGAGTTGGTATCCTTCAAAAGCGGAAACAGGCAAAGTGGTCCCGACCTGGAACTACGAAACGGTTCAGGTAAGGGGTGCGCCCAAGGTTATCCATGACACGGTTTGGCTGAAGGAACTCGTCACAGAGCTCTCGCATCGTATGGAATCAAAACGTCCAAAGCCCTGGGCCGTAGCGGATGCGCCGGAGAAATTCATTGACGCGCAATTAAAGGCGATTGTGGGGCTAGAGATAACGGTGACCGAAGTAACTGGTAAATGGAAAATGAGTCAGAATCGTAGTCGTCCTGATGCCCTTGGTGTTGCGGCAGGCCTTGCCAATACAGATGATCCCCACCATAACTTGCTTGCTGCTGATAAGGTCCGTTCGCGAAACCGATAGGCTCTCACTTTTTCTCAGGACGATGCGCTCGTGAACATGACGAATTTACCCATCGCGCTTACGACTGGTGAGCCCGCAGGGGTCGGCCCTGAACTGGTTGTTCAGCTGCTACAACAGCCTTTCGATGAACAGCTGTGTGTCCTTTCCGATCCGGACCTTCTGATGGAGCGCGCAGCGTTAATCGGCCTTCCGTTGGCTATAAAAGATGATCGTTTGATCGCGCCGGGCGGGGAGGCCAGTCTTGTGCCGATTGCGCTATCTGCGCCATCTATCGCTGGCGAACTGGATGTGAGCAACGCCGCTTACGTTATCGAGATGCTTGCTCGTGCTACCGACGGCTGCCTTGCTGGCGAGTTCCGTGCGTTGGTCACGGCGCCGGTTCAAAAAAGTACCTTGATCGAGGCGGGTCATGCGTTCGTCGGGCATACCGAGTTTTTGGCTGAGCGCGCCGGCGTCGCAACACCGGTCATGATGCTGGCAAACGAACGCATGCGCGTCGCGTTAGTCACCATTCATCTGCCGTTAAGCGAGGTTCCCGGTGCCGTCACGACTGAGCGCCTTGAGGCTGTGCTTCGTGTCGTGTACACGGATTTGAAATCCCGCTTTGGCATTGCCAACCCGGTGCTTGGTGTCTGTGGGTTGAATCCTCATGCCGGTGAGTCGGGCCACTTGGGCAAAGAAGAGCAGCAAGTGATCGCGCCTGCTCTCGAGCGATTGCGCGGCGAGGGGATTGTTCTTCACGGTCCTCTTCCAGCAGACACCGCATTCACCACCGAGAGCCTCAGAAATCTCGATGTGGTCGTGGCGATGTTTCATGATCAGGGCTTGCCTGTGATCAAGCATCAAGGGTTTGGAGGGGTCGTGAATGTGACGTTGGGCCTGCCCTTTATCCGCACCTCCGTGGACCATGGC
>JAYNKS010000147.1:2586-4722 GCA_038111345.1 Gammaproteobacteria bacterium
CCATGGCACGGCGCTGGATCTGGTAGGAACCGGCCGTGCCGATGCCGGCAGTCTCAGGAGTGCGGTGGGCCTTGCGCAGCGACTATCACGTGGTGTCTGAGACAGCGGGCTTTTTAAGGCCAAGAAAACGATTTGGCCAACACTTTCTGCATGACGTCGGCGCTATTCAACGCATTGTCGATAGCCTTGCATTAAGCACGAATGATGTCCTCGTGGAGATCGGGCCTGGTCGTGGGGCGCTTACTGATCAATTAGTCAGGTGCAGCAATCCCCTGCATCTGATTGAGATTGATCGTGATCTGGTGCCTTATTTGAGTAGCCGATATAAAGATCATGTGCATGTGGTCATACATGAGCGAGATGCCCTGCAGCTGACTCTTGATGATATTCGTCCAGACCAGCGCAAGGTGCTGGTAGGGAACCTGCCTTACAACATCTCGACACCGCTTTTGATTCATTTGCTGTCCCAACACGAGCAGATCGACCGAATTAGATTTATGGTGCAAAAAGAACAGGGCGAGCGATTTGCTGAACATCCTGGAAGCAAGATTTACGGCCGCTTAACCGTGATGATGAGCCGGCTTTTTGAGACAACCTCTCTGTTTGATGTGGGGCCGGAGGCATTCAATCCGCCGCCCAAGGTGTGGTCGAGCGTGCTTGCGTTTAGGCCCCGTCCCACGCCGCTGGGGCCAGAGGTGAATGAGCAGGATTTTGAGGTGCTGGTTCGCCAGGCTTTTGCCCAAAGGCGCAAAACGCTGCGTAATACGTTGAAAGGGCGTTGTAGCGAGGCGGTGATTCGTGAGGCCGGGATTGACCCCGGCGCTCGCCCCGAAACGCTTTCGCCGGAAGATTTCGCGCGGCTGTGCACGCTGCTGCCAAAAGAAGATTAAAGCCGCTCTAGTCCGTTCTCTTTTGCGGGTCGACTGGCTTTTCAGGCGCCCCTAAAAGCGCGGTCATGGATTGCTCGATCCAGGCCTTGGCCTCCTCGTTTACAGCGCGGGCCTTTTTGCCATCTGTGCTAATGGGCGGGCCAATTTTTACGCGCACCACCCCGGGTTTTTTCAAGAAGCTGCGTTTTCCCCAATACCGGCCGGCATCATGAGCCACGGGCACGATCGGCACCTTCGCTTTGACTGCCAGCATAGCGCCGCCGGGATGATAGGCGCCTACTTCCCCCGGCGCCATGCGGGTGCCTTCAGGGAAGATCACCACCCAGCGCCCTTCTGATATTTTTTTACGTCCTTGTTTAAGGAGTCGCTCCAGTGCTTTCACTGGCGATGACCGATCGATGGCCACGGGACTCGTTGCCGCCAATCCCCAGCCAAAGAACGGCAGCCATAAAGCCTCGCGCTTGAGCGCCCATATCTGCGGCGGAAAGATGACCTGAAACATGATCGTCTCCCAGGCGGATTGATGCTTTGACAAAATGACCCCGGGGTGTTTGGGCAGATGCTCAAGCCCCTCTACTTCGTAGCGTAAATTGCAGGTGAGACGAAGCCACCAGCAGATAAAGCGTGCCCAAAGGCCGATGATGCGCATGCGAGGCACGGGAGGCACCGGCCACGACAGAATCGCGATCGGACAGAAAAGTACCGCCGACGTCGCCATGCCCACGAAAAATATGGCCGAGCGAATTCCAATCATGAATCAGATGAGATGGGCGCGATAAGTGGCTCAAGACCGCCAAGCAACAGCGCTTCGGTGAACGCCGCCAGATCATCAAAGACGGCCACCCCTTTGAGCGCCTCGGGGAGTTGATCTTCAGTGCGTTTGCCTTTGCCGGTCCGAACCAGAGTGGGCAGTGCGCCGACTGCCTGGGCGCATTCGAGGTCACGAAGCGAGTCGCCCACCACTGGCACGCCATTCAGCGACACATTCAGTCGGCTGCTGATTTGCTCGAGCAGTCCCGGTTTGGGTTTTCGGCAGTGGCAGTTGTCATTGGGTCCATGCGGACAGAAAAATACCGCATCAATCTGGCCGCCGTGGTCTCGAAGGGCGCCGGTCATTTTGTGGTGAATCTGATTGAGAGTGGCCATGTCATAAAGGCCACGGGCGATGCCGGACTGGTTGGTGGCTACGACTACGGTGTAATCGGCACGCGTCAGTCGGGCAACCGCTTCTAGGGATCCCGGGATG
>JAYNKS010000148.1:0-4684 GCA_038111345.1 Gammaproteobacteria bacterium
TCCCAAGATCGTTGATCATGTTGACGACGGTCTCGATTTGATCCGTGTCGTTCATGTCCTCGGGCAGATGATCGTTAATCTCGCGGTAGGTCAGGAAGCCCTGTTCCTTACCTTTGATGATCAGCCGCTTAAGCTCGGATTGTTGGCTTTGGGTATCGATAGACACGAAGGCCCCCTAAAAAAAGAGAAGGTGTTCGAAATACTGCGAAAAAGCGCTCAATTATAACACGCTGGGGCGCAAATTAAGTCTGGAATTCAGGGCGTGGGGCTTCGTTCCCGAAGTTTCTGGCGTTCGCTGTAGAGCTCTGCCAGTTGCCGCTTGGCCAGCTCGTCGAGCTCCTCGACCGCCGCTCGCTGGACCAATCCATCAATCAACTGACCGATGGCCTGGTCCCGAAGGGTGCACACCGTTTCCTCAAAAAATGGCTTGAAATCAGCGTCTGCCAGTAAATGGTCCTTAGCGGCCAATCTTTCAAGGGTTGCGAGGTCGGCATGGTCTCGAAACCGCTCGAGCAGCGCAGCGGTTTTGATCTGCGGGTTCGTTCCAGCTATGTCGTGGAGACTTCTCAAGAGGCCGAGCCCTCGATGCTCCGGGTGTGCATCCAGCTGCGCCGGTAATTCCGTCAAGCCAGCAAGCGCTGGCTGCTGCAGGATCAGGCTGATGGCCGTCGCCATCGGGCTTAGTCTTTGCGTCGCTAGACGGTTTGTTTTTTGGGGCTTTCTTGGTGCTGATGGGGTTGCCGTGCCGAGCGACGTGACGCCGGATTCGTCTTTCAGGCGCTGATCCATAAGGTCCCGCAGAGGACCTTCGGGAATTCTTGCGAGCAATGGCTTGGCAAGCTCAACGAGCCTTGCCCGTCCGTCCAGTCGGGAAAGATCTATTTCCGCCGCCAGTTTTGAGAAGAGAAAATCCGGCAACGGGGTTGCCTCTATCGCACGTGTTCGAAACGCGCCGCCGCCTTCTTTTCTGATGAGTGAGTCAGGATCTTCGCCGTCGGGAAGAAACAGAAAGCTAATCTGTCGGCCACCCGCCAGCTCAGGTAATGAGGTCTCAAGGGCTCGCCACGCGGCGCTTCGGCCGGCTCGATCACCGTCGAAGCAAAAGATAATCGACGGCGCGAGGCGGAAAAGCCTCTGTAAATGTCTTTCTGTCGTAGCGGTGCCCAAGGTTGCTACAGCGTTGTCCACGCCATTCTGAGCGAGCGCTACGACGTCCATATAACCCTCGACCACGATCGTGTGGCCGTGCTTGGCGATCGGCGAGCGGGCACGGTGCAGGTTATACAGTTCTGATCCCTTCTGAAAAACGGGCGTCTCGGGGGAGTTGAGATACTTGGGCTCCCCAGCGCCCAGGATGCGCCCGCCAAACGCCACGACCTGACCCCGATAATCGTGGATGGGGAAGATGATTCGCGATCGGAACCGATCGTAGAATCGCCCGGCGTCTTTTGAAGCCACAAGACCAGCCTTACTCATCAGCTCCAGGGATTTGTCTGACGCATGGGCCGTGCTGGCGAGCGCATCCCAGCCGGGCGGAGCAAACCCCAATTCAAACGTGGCGGCTATTTCGCCTGAGAGGCCACGCTCCTTCAAGTACGTGATCGCTTCTTTTGCGCTCTCATGGGATCGCAGTTGATCCTTGAAGAATCGGTTGGCCTTGGCGAGCGTGTCCAGAAGAGCAGGGATCAGACCGTCTTCCGCCCGTTGGGGGCCGGTATCCGGCATCTCGAGACCGGCGCTTCGGGCCAGCTCTTCTATCGCTTCTCGAAAGCTGAGATGATCGAACTCCATCAGAAAGCCAATGGCGCTACCGTTCGCGCCACAGCCAAAACAGTGATAAAACTGTTTTGTCGGGCTGACAGTAAAGGAGGGTGTCTTCTCGTTATGAAAAGGGCAGCACGCCTTGAAGTCGCGACCGCCCTTACTTAAGGAGACGCGAGCACCGATCAGCTCGACAATATCCGTTCGGGCTAATACGTCGTCTATGAATTCCCGAGGGATCTTGCCACTCATCTCTAATCACACCTGATTGACTGGTTAAATATTAGCATCGGGCTCACTACCTTAGACCCGCACCATGGCCGAAGCGGCATTAATTCAAAGGCACGCGACCCTAAAAAGATGTCATCCAGCTCCATTGAAATCGATCAGCAAGCGCCTGGGTCGAAAGCGCCTGCTTCAACCGCTGTCGCGACATGGCTGCTCTTATGTTGTGCTCTTGTTTTTTGCATGATCGTGTTGGGCGGGGTCACGCGCCTGACTGATTCGGGTCTGTCCATGGTGCGGTGGGAGCCGGTCTCGGGCATCGTGCCGCCGCTTAGCGCTGTCGAGTGGCAAAAAGAGTTTGATCATTACCGGGAGTATCCCGAATATCAGAAAATCAATGTCGGCATGACGCTAGACGAGTTCAAGTCGATTTTCTACTTCGAGTGGGCGCATCGTGTGCTGGGGCGCGTGATCGGTTTAGTGTTTGCCGGCGGGTTTTTATGGTTGTGGTGGAAACGTCGTCTGACCCGGGCATTGGTGCCGCATCTTTTGGCAATGTTCGTGCTGGGTGGCTTTCAGGGGTTGCTGGGCTGGTACATGGTCAAGAGCGGTCTGGTGAATAACCCAGATGTCAGTCAGTACCGTTTGACCGCGCATTTAGGGACCGCGATCCTGATCTATCTTTATATGCTCTGGGTCGCCTTTTCTCTGCTGGAACGACGAGCCTCAGATCGGGTGAGCCCGGGCTATAGAGGAGGGGCGATCGCAGTAGGTGCGCTCGCTGCGCTCACTGTGCTCTCGGGAGGATTTGTGGCGGGATTGAAAGCAGGCCATGCCTTCAATACGTTTCCCTTGATGGCGGGGCAGTGGATCCCCCCGGGCTATGCAGTTTTGGAGCCTTTCTGGCGTAACGTTTTTGAGAACATTCCCACGGTTCAGTTTCATCATCGACTGTTGGCCATTATCACGCTTATCGCGACAGGTCTTTTTGTCGTGAGGGCGCTTGGGGACTCGGCCCTGTCAATGCATCGCCGACTGATCAGCCTGCTCGGTGTAGTGGTGTTGGCGCAGGTAGGGATCGGTATTACAACGCTGGTGACCTATGTACCGATTCCGCTGGCGGCGGTGCACCAGGCAATGGCGCTTATTGTTTTGAGCGTTATGCTGTACACCGTATTTCGGTTTCGCCGGACCTGACGTCCAGCACGGTCGACGGGCTTAGGACGGCAACTTTTCCTTAATCAGGGCACTCACGGCACCCATGTCGGCTCGGCCCTGCACCTTGGGCTTCAGCCACGCCATGACCTTACCCATGTCGCGAACGCCCTGGGCGCCGGTTTCGCTCAGTGCCGTTTCTATCAATGCCGACAGTTCGTCCGCATCGATTTGTTCAGGCAGGTAGGTTTCGAGCACCGCTAGCGTGGCGACTTCTTTGGCAACGAGATCGTCGCGACCGCCTTTGGAGAACTGTTCGATCGAGTCTTTTCCTTGCTTGATCATTTTTTGAAGCACGGCAACGACTTCGTCATCGGTCAGCTCGACGCGATCATCAACTTCGCGGCGCTGAATGGCGGCTCTCAGCAACCGGATGGATTCAAGGCGGATCGCGTCTTTGGCGCGCATCGCCTCCTTCATCTCGGCGCCGATACGGTCTTTTAGAGCGCTCATGGTGGGTCGCCCGACCAAATCATCGGGCGGGGCAGGCCCTAGTGGGCCCGCATTCGGGAGGGATTTTGCCTAGCGAGACGTTTTTTCTCGCGCTTTTCGGCGGCAGCGCCAGCGCGTTTTTTTACCGTGGTCGGTTTTTCGTAGAACTCGCGGTTTCGTGACTCAGTGAAAACGCCGGCCTTTTCGCAGGCTCGACGAAAACGGCGCAGCACCGCGTCAAACGGCTCATCCGGTCGAACTTTTACAGAGGGCATAGTTTTGCAATAAAAAATCCAGAGGGGCCGCGTATTCTAAAGGCTCCGAAAGAGAATGTATATGCGGGTGAGCCCCCCTTTTTTCATGGAGCGCTAAGGCTATTTGTCCCCACTGAGCAAACTTTATAATGCGCGGGAGAGTCTTTTACCCCTGTAAAACAGGGTTTTTGACAGGGGTCGTTTCTGATAATGAGAGTGCTGGGAATCGAGACGTCTTGTGACGATACGGGGGTTGCTGTCTATGACACGGACCGTGGACTGCTCTCGCATTGCCTCGCGTCGCAAGTCGAAATCCACTCACTCTATGGTGGCGTTGTCCCCGAATTGGCCGCCCGCGATCATGTGAAACTGCTGATGCCTCTGGTTGAGAAGGCGCTTAAAGATGCCAAGACTCAGGCTGAGGAGATCGATGGCGTTGCCTTCACGGCAGGCCCCGGGCTGTCAGGCGCCCTTTTAGTGGGGGCGTCATTGGGTCGCTCGTTAGCCTGGGCATGGGAGGTCCCGGCGCTCGGTGTGCATCATATGGAAGGTCATCTTTTGGCCCCGATGCTTGAGGACGTAGCGCCCTCATTTCCATTTGTTGCCTTACTGGTCTCGGGTGGACACTCGTTGCTCGTCGACGTGCTGGATGTAGGCCGTTATTCGCTTTTAGGCGGTACGGTTGACGATGCGGTAGGAGAGGCTTTTGACAAAACGGCAAAGTTATTGGGATTGGGTTACCCGGGTGGTCCGGCTATTGCGAAAGCCGCCGCGAATGGCCATCCCGATCGCTGGAC
>JAYNKS010000149.1:0-4662 GCA_038111345.1 Gammaproteobacteria bacterium
ATGAGTCTGCCAGAGATCGGTGATGCTTTCGGAGGCCGCGATCACACGACTGTTTTACACGCGCAGCGTAAGGTAAAGGAGCTTATGGGATCGGATGCCAGGGTTCGAGAAGATTATCAAAACCTTCAGCGTATCTTAGGTGCATGAGTTTGTGTGGAATAACTTGTGGACAAGATTGGAGAGAAAAGAGACTATTGGTTTTTGATGTGTTTACTCCCGCTTCATACCGCTTTCATCCACAACTTGCTCAGTCACGATAAAACAATAAGACACTGATTTAAATAAGTTAAATACTTTTTTCCGGTTATTCACAGGCCCTATAAACACTATCAATCTTTTAAGTTTTAAGAATAAATAATTATGAAATTTCAGATTGAACGCGAAATTTTGTTGGCACCGCTCACAGTCGTTACCAGTGTAGTGGAGCGCCGCCAAACCCTACCTATCCTGGCCAACGTGTACATGCGCCTTGAAGGCAAGCGACTAACCTTGGTCGGAACCGATCTAGAGGTTGAGATCAGTATCGAGGCCGAGGCGCTCTCTGGGGAAGATGGCGAGTGCACTGTCACCGCTCGCAAACTGTTGGATATCTGCCGGGCGCTTCCCGAAACCGCCACCGTTACCTTTGAAGCCGATTCCGACAAAGCCAAACTGAAATCGGGGAAAAGCCGTTTTACACTGCAGGCGCTTCCCGCAAAAGATTTTCCCCGACTTGAGACAGGATCATGGGAGGAGCGCTTTAAGCTGTCCCGAATCGAGTTGAAAGGGCTTTTTGACCGAACCTCATTTTCAATGGCCCAGCAGGACGTTCGGTATTTTTTAAACGGCGTGCTGATGGAGCTGGACGGTTCAACCATCACCACCGTCGCGACGGACGGGCACCGTCTCGCCAGAAGCCAAGCCAGCTTATCCGCCCCCGTCGGCGCCCACAGGCAGGTCATTATTCCCCGAAAGGCGGTCGCTGAATTGGGGCGCTTTTTAAGCGAGGGCGCTGACGACGTAAAGGTGGAACTTAACAACAATCATGTGCGCATAGACCGGCCCGGTGCGACGCTTATTAGCAAGCTAATTGATGGGAAATTCCCAGACTACAAAGCGGTGATGGCGCAGGTTTTAAACCAGAAACTTCTGGCGGACAGGCAGCAACTTCACGAAGTGCTGGCCCGTACCGCCGTGCTGACCAACGAGAAGTACCGGGGTATACGTCTAGAGGTCAGTGCGGGCAGCCTTAAGGTGAGCGCGCATAACCCCGAGCACGAAGAGGCCACCGACGAGATTCCTGTGGAGTACTCAGGCCCCGATGTAGAGATCGGCTTCAACGTCACCTATCTGATGGATGCGCTTAAAGCCCTGAGCGGCAAACAGGTCGAAGCGGAGCTTCAAGACGCCAATACGGGTTGCATGCTTCATGAGCCCGACCAGGACGATACGCTTTATCTCATCATGCCGATTCGTCTGTAGATACTCTTGTTTCACGTGAAACAAACCGGTCTCGGTGTTTCACGTGAAACATTTATTTACCCCCTTTTTTGGCTTTAAAAAGCCGGCAAATGGTATAATTTCCCGGTCTTTTTGGAGCAATTTATGGCGAATTCCCCGGTTTACGACGAAAGCAGTATTAAGGTCTTAAAAGGCCTTGAGGCGGTGCGAAAGCGGCCCGGTATGTATATCGGGGATACCGATGACGGGACGGGTCTTCACCATATGGTGTTTGAGGCGGTCGATAACTCCATTGATGAGGCGCTTGCCGGGTTCTGCTCCGAGGTGACCGTTACCATACACGCCGATGAAACCATTACGGTCTCTGACGACGGGAGGGGTATTCCTACGGGCCTTATTCCAGAGGAAGGTAAATCCGCGGCCGAGGTGATCATGACCCAGTTGCATGCAGGCGGAAAATTTGACCAAAACTCCTACAAGGTGTCTGGGGGCCTGCACGGCGTGGGCGTGTCGGTGGTGAACGCGCTGTCCTCTTATTTGCGTCTGACGATCCATCGAGATGGCAAAATCTTCCGCCAGGAGTACGAAAAAGGTCTAGCGAAGACCGATCTTGACGTGATTGGGGACACTACCCGGACCGGCACCGAGGTTTACTTTCGCCCCGATCCAGAGATTTTCAACAATCCGATTATGCATCGGGATATCCTGGCCAAGCGCCTGCGAGAGTTGTCTTTTCTCAACTCGGGGGTGCGCAACCGCCTTGTGGATGAACGCGTCGATAGCGAGGATATTTTTGAGTACAAGGGCGGCATAGAAGCGTTTGTCGGCCATTTAAACAGGCAAAAAACAGCGCTTCATCCGACTATTTTTTACCTTCGGGACGAGCGCGACGGCGTCATTGTCGAGGCGGCGTTCCAGTGGAACGACTCCTATCAGGAGTCGGTTTTTTGCTACACCAACAACATTCCACAGAGAGACGGCGGCACCCATCTGGAGGGTTTGCGTTCGGCCATCACGCGGACAATGGGCCGCTATCTGGATGAGTCGGGCCTGGCAAAGAAAAACAAGATTGCGCTACGCGGGGAAGATTGTCGCGAGGGACTGACAGCTGTACTTTCAGTCAAGGTGCCTGATCCGAAGTTCTCGTCACAGACCAAAGACAAGCTGGTGTCCTCAAACGTCCGGGGACCTGTGGAGTCTCTGATAAACGATCACCTTGGAACCTTCTTGCTCGAGCGTCCCGGGGAGGCAAGAACTATCTTGGATAAGATCCTGGAGTCCGCCCGGGCCCGTGATGCGGCGCGAAAAGCGCGCGAAATGACTCGCCGAAAGAGCGCCCTCGAAGTAGGAAATTTGCCTGGAAAACTCGCAGATTGCCAGGAAAAAGACCCGGCGCAGTGCGAGATTTATCTGGTGGAGGGCGACTCTGCGGGCGGCTCCGCCAAGCAGGCGAGGGATCGTCGATTTCAGGCCATCCTGCCGCTCAAAGGAAAAATTCTGAACGTAGAGAAAGCCCGGTTCGACAAAATGCTGGCCTCTGAAGAGGTGGGCACCTTAATCACCGCGCTGGGCACCGGAATTGGGACAGACGATTTTGATGTCAGTCGGCTTCGCTACCACCGGGTCATCATCATGACGGATGCTGATGTGGACGGCTCCCATATTCGCACGCTGTTACTGACATTTTTCTACCGACAAATGCCTGAGTTGATCGAACGCGGCCATGTTTATATTGCCCAACCGCCGCTCTACAAATTAACGTCAGGGAAAAAAGAAACCTACGTCAAGGATGACGAGGAGCTGCAAAAACTCCTGCTCGACGCCGCTCTTGACGGTGCGGAACTGGTACCCGATGGGGGCTCGACGGAGAGCATCTCGGGCAGTGCCCTACGCGGCGTCTGCAGCGAATACTTTGCGGTGGAATCTGCTATTGCACGGCTGTCGCGGCGCTATCAGACGGAGGTTCTATGGGCGCTGGCGGCGTTGCCTCATTTAGGTATCGAGGGTATCGCGGACGAGGCCGCGCGAAACGCGCTTTCCGAGGCCCTAGGTAAGGCTTTAAATGTGCACGCGGGAGCGGGTGGGGGCGCTTTCTTCCGGGTCGCTTGGGAAGTTGACGGGCTGGAGATGGCTTTAGTAGTAGACAGCGAGCGCCACGGACGCTATCGCCAAAGTCGCTTCCCGCGCGAGTTTTTCGATTCCACGGAGTACAGCTCATTGACCAACCTTGGCCATCGATTGCAGCACGAGGTCGGACCCGCGCCCACTATTAAACGGGGTCAGCGCGAAAGCGAGGCGGATGGCTTTGCAGGCGCTTTATCGTGGCTGATGAGCGAAGCGCGCCGGGGTATAAACATCCAGCGCTACAAAGGACTCGGCGAGATGAACCCGGAGCAGTTGTGGGAGACCACTATGGATGCTGGTCAGCGTCGGCTATCTCAGGTTCAGATAGAGGACGCCGTGAGCGCTGATGAGATCTTTACGGTACTGATGGGCGATGAAGTCGCGCCCCGGCGCGACTTCATTCAGAAGAACGCGTTCGCGGTTAGCAACCTCGACGTTTGATTAAAAAGTATTTAAAAACAAATACTTATATAATTTTGGCCTGTTGCGTCCGCGCCCTAGTGGAGCACCCTGGGCGCGGATAGAACGAACTCCGGGATGTCGGTGTCGAACGTTTGGCCGTCTTCAGCCAGCATTCGGTAACTGCCGTGCATGGTGCCCACGGGTGTCTCAATCACAGCCCCTGAGGTGTAACGAAATCCCTCTCCCGGCTTTAGGGTCGGTTGTTCACCCACCACGCCTTCGCCTTCAACCTCTTCTGTCCGGTTGTCTGCGTCGGTAATGATCCATCGCCGAGACAACAGCTTGGCCGATACGGACCCTTTGTTGACCAACGTGATGGTGTAGGCAAACACATAGCGATCCTCGTCTGGCTCGGAGTGTTCCGCCATATACGAGGTCTCTACTTCGATATCAATTTCGTATGAGTCGGTCATGCGCTCAACTTAACACTTCCGTAAGGTCCTTGCAGGGCTCTGCCACGATGTTATCGTGATCCCGATCGATCTGTATAGCACTAAGTTGGCCACCCCAAACGCAGCCTGAATCGAGACCCACTACGTTATTTTTTTTGATCCGACCCACGGTGGACCAGTGTCCGAAGATCACCCGCGCCTCGCCGCAATCGGGGTTGGGCCAATCGAACCACGGGCGCCAGGG
>JAYNKS010000150.1:0-1419 GCA_038111345.1 Gammaproteobacteria bacterium
ATGGCGCCGATCAGGTGAAGACGTTTTTAGGTCGGGCAGAAATTCTGGTGCTTCTTATGCCGGCCACGCCGGAGACCCGACACATTCTCAACGAGGAAACCTTGGCATACCTTCCCGCCGGCGCATTTGTGATCAACGCGGGAAGAGGCGATTTGATTGATGAGCCCGCGCTGATAAGCGCCTTGGACAGCGGACATCTTGGCGGTGCCGCACTCGACGTATTTGAGCAGGAGCCCTTGCCGGTAGACAACCCACTTTGGAATCACCCAAAGGTGCTGGTAACCCCGCATATTGGAAGCATCACGTTCCCGCCCACCGCCTGTCGTTACATCGCTGATGCGATCAAGGCGCGTGGAAATTCTGGCGAATGGCCGAATCTCGTCAAAACCGAAGAGGGCTATTAGGGCCGGATCGACTCAAACAGGCTCAGAAAGGAACGCGCTCCCAAGCGCCCGTAGCGGTTCTGGTCCAGTACTCGTCAATCTCAACCGCATGATTGCCCGTCTCAGGCAATAGACGACGCGTAATGAGATCCGCCCCTGACCCGGGATACAAGTAAACCTCTTGAAAGGTGGCGAGGGGTTCTGAACGGGCAAAATGCGGAACGCCGAGCATATCGGGATGGGCCTGTGTTGCTTTGTCTTTGCCTAATGGGTTTAGCGCTGACTCTATTTCATCTCGAAATTGGTCGAGTGCGTTCATCGTGATCCACTGAGGGGCGTCATCAATAACGACCGAGGTGTCAGTGCCCATGGGGTACGTCGTCACCAGGGTTTTAAAGTCGGTATTGCTCAGCGTGATACACCCATCGCTTGCCCTCGGCCCGCGATTTTCCCAACCGGGTTCTGTGCCGTGGATCCAGATGCCGTAACCCGTTCGTTTCAGTTGGCGGTCGAGCGCATTTGGGTAGTCGGTGGTTAATGCACCGAAACCGTAGCGCTCGTGAAGCGTTGATCCGGGTTTGTATCCAGTAAGGCGGTAAACGCCCACAGGCGTTTTGAGGTCGCCCTCTTTGCGTTTTCCGAATCCTTTGCGCCCGATCGTCACGTAGTAGCTCGCCAATGCCGATGGGGTAGGGTGGCGCGTGTCGAATACGTAAAGTCGTGCGGCGGGTAGATCGACGTAGATCGTAAAAGGACTCTTCATTGATGGCTTCAGCATGCTTGCCGGCAGGGAAAGCGATGGCTGGTCCTGCGTTTTTTTCATGTGCATCCACCGCAAACGCAGTTCGTCATGAATCGGATCAAGGATCTCACGCGCAGAAGGTGCTACAGTCGTTTGTGTGAGAGGCGATTGACCGGTTAATACAATCAATATATCCGCTTTCAGGGTGTGGCCCACCCGACTCTCAGGAAAGCGGGCGGTCAACAGAACCAGTATCTCGATAGCCAGACGGAAATGCCCATCGGTCGCGAGTTG
>JAYNKS010000150.1:1429-4589 GCA_038111345.1 Gammaproteobacteria bacterium
GCCTCATACCCAACGGGTGATGCCGCATTGGCGCAGGAAAGCCAGGACCAAAGCCCGAGGGTCAGGGTGAGCGCAACCCCCAGCACTTGAGATCTGCGACCGAGGCTATACATCGTCACTTGTCGAGGGGGGCAGGGGGAATCTCCCCAAGTGATTGCAGGGGAAGGGTTGCATCCGCTTTTGGATCAGAGGGGTCCAAAGCGCGCCGCAGAGATCGCGCGGCCTGCTCGGAATACACCTGGTTGAGGTTGTCGAACAATTTGCGGTAGTTTGGATCAGTAAAAAGACCGGCCCGCAGTAATGCCGCGGCCTGATCGAGTCTACCCTGGCCTGCATAGATTCGGGCGAGATTGTTGTACGGCTCTGGCCGTGCTGGATACCGGGTAATGAGAGAGCGGTAGGTTTGCTCCGCTTTTTCGGCCTGGCCGGTCACCAGGAGAAGTTGGGCGCGCTGGAACTGAAGATCAAATACATCGGCGGCGGTGTTCGCTATTTCCGCCTCGATTAGATCAAGGGCGTCTTCAAATCGTTCTTCCTTGATCAAATCGGCAAGTGATGGGGTCTCTTGCGCCCAAAGACCGCTCGTAGCCGCTGCGCAGAGGAACCACGTCGCGATGTACAGCCGATGACGCATCGCCTGAGCTCGTGGGTCGGAAGGCTTCTACCCGTTCGCGGCCTGTGCGCGGAGGGCGTCCCAGCGTTCCTGCCAGCCGTCAGAGATGGCCCCCGGCACGGTAGCTTGCTCCTTTCGGATCCAGCCGGCTACCGAGTGAAGGACGCGTACGCGAACCCAGCCTTCTTTGCGGCTGACTACTTCAACCTGGGCGCCGCGATCCAGCAGGCCCAGCACATCAGATCCGCTCGCGCTGGTGGGCAATGAACGAATGCGTACCCGGTCATTGTTGATCTGCGCACGCGCTCCGTTTTCAGCCACGAATTCCCCATAGACCCAGACATCAATACCGCCTGGAGGCTGAATCATCAGCCACTCACCTTTGCTACCCATAACCTTGAGGGGCGTTTCTTTGTTCAGGTAGTTTAGAAGCGGCGAATCCGTAGCCGGCCGGCCGTGTACCGCGACGTCATCGCCGATGGTCCAGGCGGCCTTGAAGGCCTGAGTCGAAGCCGATGTCGCAGTCGCTTGCGAGGGCGAGGTGCCCGATGATCCGCTGCCTGACAGGGCGTTAAAGTTATCCATCCAACTCTGGGTCACGGGATTCTGTTCCGCCAGACCCGACAGTTGAACCCACGAGGGTATCAGCTGCGCCGCGCTCACTTGTTTCCAGTCTCCCGAGCTCGCGTGGACAACTACCGCGGCTCCCCGATCAAGCTGAGCCACGATGGATGAATTGGCCCCTGTGGTTGGGCTGGAGCGCAGGCGAACCTTGTCTGCATTGATTCGTCCCGAAGGGGATCCATCAACATAGGTGCCAAAGACCCAGAATCGCGGCGCTACCGGCGTTTCGATTTTCGCCCAGGCGCCGCTGGTTTGGGTAATCTTGACCGGCGTACCTTGCTTCAAGGAGCCTGCGAGAGATGCACTGCCGGCGGGGCCTGTTCGTATGGCCAGCTGGTCATAAGCCACTTGCGCCGCCCGGAAATTGACGTTAACGACGGCGCTTGCAGGCGCCTTGGCGGTCGTTGCCGGGGTGCTGGAACTCACAGCCGGCGCGCTTGAAGAGGTGCCCTGCGCTGTGGCTTGGTCCTCGTCCAGCATCGCGAGCACCCGCCTGGCGTCGGCATGACCCTGAGCCGCTGCCTTGCTCAACCATTCCCTGGCTTTGGCAGGATCCTTTTCTGCGCCGGTCCCACGATAGTAGGCGAGGCCCAGATTGTATTGAGAGGGTATATCGGAAAGTTCGGCAGCGCGCTCCCACCAATCGACCGCTTTCGCAAAACTTTTCTCGACGCCACGGCCTTGCCAGTGCGCGACACCAAGATTGAACATGGCAGTCGGGTGGCCTGAATCTGCCGCTTTTCGGAACCAGGCGAGCGCCTCGTCGAGATCGCGATTCACGCCGTTCCCTTCATAGTAGGCAACGCCCATGGCGTATTGCGCATCCCGGTTGCCCTGGTGTGCATTGGGCTCAAATAAAGCGATTGCCGTGGCGTAGTCCCCTGAGTTGTACGCCGCAACGGCTCGCTCAATGTCTGCGCTTTGTGCGTTAGCCGACGGGTAGGAGGCGAAGAGCAGGGCGACAAGACCCAAGGCGCGTATATGGTTTCCAATCATCTTCATTATCTGATCTGTTTTTGCTCTATCCGAGTATCGGGCTAATCTGCAAAGGCGATAGCCATGACCTGATGTGATCCTTCCCAGATCATAACCAGTGCGACCTGCAGAATGATGGCGAGACCAAGATAGGCAATCCAATGATACCGCTCCAGTAATCGCGCGAAAAATGTCGCCCCGAAGGCCATCAGACCCACAGAAAGGGCCAGGCCAAACACCAGAATATAAGGATGCTCGCGGGCGATACCGGCCACTGCCAGAACATTATCAAGCGACATGGAGATGTCCGCGATCACAATTTGCAGGATCGCCTGTCGGGTCGATTTGACCGTGTCTTGAGTCCCGGAGGCGTCCGACGCATCCTCTTGGGATCCGCTTCGCAGCTCGCGCCAGAGCTTCCAACACACCCATAACAGGAGTAATCCCCCAGCCAGCACCAGCCCGATAATCTGCAATAACTGCACGGTGACGAGAGCGAAGGCAATACGAAGCACCGCGGCCGCAGCGATACCGTAGAAGATGACCTTTTGGCGCATCTCTTTGGGAACGCTCGATGCTGCCAGCCCGATCACAATGGCATTGTCTGCGGCCAGCATCAGATCGACCAGAATAACCTGGGCCAAGGGCCATAGGTGCTCAAGCGTCATAGGGGAGTTGCTCTTTTATCGGTTCGGGAAATGCGACCGGTCTTCATTCGGCGCAAGTTATTATAGATGGGCAAAACGCATGATTCGAGTGAATGTCCTCTGATCGCCGGATTTATTAACCACCGGCGGGCGATGACAACGCTCGCGAGTTGAAAAGAGATTTGGAGAAATTGACAGATGGGCAAAACAGCAAAGCAGACCGCTAGCTTCGACTGGGCTGATCCTTTGGGGTTTGTGGAGTTGTTAAGCGATGAAGAAAAGTTGGTTCAGGAGTCTATCC
>JAYNKS010000151.1:0-4565 GCA_038111345.1 Gammaproteobacteria bacterium
TGGCTTTTGTCGATCGACGAAAAAAAGAAGGCGGCGCGCCAACGGATTTTTAGTCTGTCTTCAGGAGATGCCTTTAGGTTTCTCCCGTTCCATGAGTTTATGAACCCTGCATTACGGGCGATAATACGAGGGCGGCCGCTCGCCGCGCCTTATCATGGACCATCGAGACCCCCCCAGTTCCTCTGCATCGCCCGATTCAGTGGTGCTCGTCGATGGGCACGTCCACATCTATGACTGCTATGACCGGCGTGGGCTTCTTGATCGGGTTTACGCGAATTTCGAGTCAGCGGCTGCTCGGTTAGGCGCGCCTAGATTCAGCGGCGTTCTCTTGCTGACGGAGAGTGCCGGTCATCATTTCTTCGATGCCCTTGTCGACTCTGATACCGATGGGCGTTCAGAAGATCTTGATGGCTGGCAGGCTTCGACCACCGAAGAGGCGGGTTCGATCATTCTCCAGAAAGGCGAAACGCGCCGGCTTTTTTTGATTTCCGGCCGACAGATAGAAACTGAGGAGCGGATAGAAATATCCGCACTTTTCCTCAATTCAGAAGTGGACGATCGCTTGCCCCTTGAGGATACGGTCCAATGGATTGCCCAGGGTGGCGGCCTGCCCGTCTTCCCCTGGGGTGTGGGCAAGTGGATCGGGCGTCGGGGTCGCTTGATTTCGCAATGCCTCGAGCAGAGCAGTGTTGACGTGCGGCTAAGCGATAATGGCTCTCGGCCTTATGTGTGGCCGCGGCCCTCTCAATTCGGAGCGAGTGAGCGTTCAGGCCACGGCATATTGGCGGGCACTGATCCGCTGCCGTTTCCGGAAGACGATAAGCGCATCGGCAGTTTTGGTTTCTGGTTTGATGGGCTGATCAATCCCAGACAGCCCGCAGCCGATGTTCGTCGCGCGATCGAGTCCGCTGGCAACGACCTGAAACGATATGGGGAACTTCAGAATATCAGTCGATTCGTCAAAAATCGCCGCGCGATGAGCGCATTCCCGTATCGGTCATCTGGAGCCGCGTTTTCAGGTGAACGGGAGACGCCGGATATAGAGACATCAAGTGCGAACTACGCGAGTCGTTTTGCCGGACCGGTGGGCACCTACATGCTTCAAATGCAGGGTGATTCGCTGGATGCGGTTTTGGCGGATGAGTCAGGCGCCACGATTTTGGACGTGGGCGGAGGTCATGCCCAGCTGACCCGCCAATTGCTGGATAAGGGCCTTAACGTCACCGTCTTTGGAAGCGATCCCGTTTGCCGGAAGCGTCTTACGGAGTACCAAGATAACGCCCGGTTTCGTTTTGCGTCCGGCAATCTTTTTGAGCTCCCGTTCGCGGATCGCTCTTTTGACTATGTGGTTGCGGTACGTCTCATTTCTCATATCGAGGACCGGCGGCGCCTTTATCGCGAGTTCTGTCGGGTAGCGAGGCGCGCCGTGATCGTAGATTATCCGAGCTGGTATAGCCTGAATGCGTTTACTCCCCTGCTCTTTAGTCTTAAGAAACGCATCGAAAAAAATACGCGTACCTATCACACCTTTGCAGGCAATCGCCTGGCAAAGCAATTCGCAGCATGTGGGTTTCGGGTTTCGGCGCAGTCGGCGCAGTTCTTCCTGCCGATGTTTCTGCACCGGGCCTTGGGTTCATCATCGATCCTCCAAACATTGGAGCGCTGGGCAAAGCGGGCAGGTTTCACTCGCTGGCTCGGCAGTCCGGTGATGTTAAGAGTGGATCGGGCCGCTGATTAGCCACGTGCGTATCTTGCTCCTCGCCCCGCAGCCGTTTTTCCAAGAACGTGGAACGCCTATTGCTATTCGTATGCTCGCTAAAGCGCTCGGCGAGAACGGCCATGAGGTGGATCTCATGGTGTATCACCTGGGTGAGGATGTGCAGATTCCCGGATGTCAGATTCTTCGCATTCCCAAGCTGTGGTTTATCCCTAAGGTCTCCATTGGTTTTTCGGGATCGAAGCTGGTGTGCGATGTTTTTTTATTTTTTTCTTTCTTACGGCGCGTGCTGAGCCATCGATATGATGTGATCCACGCCGGAGAGGAATCCATCTTTTTTGCGCTGCTGATTCGCTTCGTCCATCGTGCCAAGGTGGTTTACGACATGGATTCATCCATGCCGGACCAACTCATCGAAAAGTGGCCCCGGCTTAAATCGATCGCTCGCCTGCTTTACGCGTTTGAGCGTCGGGCGATTCGCGGCTCGGATGCGGTTGTGCCGGTCTGCCAGGCGCTCGTCGAGCGAGCCATGGAGATCAAGGGCGCGAGTTCGGTGACCCTGCTGGAAGACTTTGCGCTGTCGCTGCCGGGCGGAAACGATCGGCCCGTCGATGATCTTCGGGCGCTTGTGGACGCAAGAGGCCCGATAGCCCTTTATGTCGGTAATCTTGAGCCCTATCAGGGCATTGATCTTGCGCTTGATGCGTTTTCTAGGTTGGGCGCTGAAAGTTCATTACAGCTCATTGTGATCGGCGGCTCAGACGAGACGGTCAAATATTATTCCGACCGGGCAAGAAACCTAGGCATTCATGAACAATGTCATTTTCTTGGATCCAGACCGGTTCACCAGTTGGCAGGCTATCTTGCTCAAGCCGATATGCTGCTGTCGCCGCGCCTTAAAGGCGTCAATACGCCGATGAAAATCTTTACCTATCTGGCTTCTGCTCGGCCGATTCTCGCAACCCGGATTCTCTCGCATACCCAGGTCCTGGATGAGTCAACGGCGGTGCTCGTGGCGGCAGATGCCGACGCGTTTGCCGAAGGGCTGAGTCGTCTTCGCGACGACCCCGAGTTGCGGCAGAGAATCGGGGCGGCGGGGCAGCATCTTGCCGACAGCCGTTATTCGTATGAACGTTTTGCGGCCACGGTGGGTGAGCTCTATCGGTCCGATGGTCCACTCGCCACAACCGTAAAGTAATGCGCCGTCAGCCCGAAACACTTGCTGATCAAACGTTCGACGTACTGGTGATCGGCGGCGGTATTCAAGGCATTTCAATCTTTCATGAGTTGGCGCGCTCAGGATTTAATACCGCATTGATTGAGGCCGATGATTTCGCCGCGGGGACATCAGCCTACAGCCTAAAGGTTATTCATGGCGGTCTTCGGTACCTGCAATCGGCAGATCTTCCGCGGATGCGTCGATCAATTCGCGCCCGCCGTGGTTTTATGCAGCTTGCGCCGGATTACATTAAGCCCCAGGGATTTTTGATTCCCACGAGTGGTCTTGGACCACAGCATCCATGGGCGATGCGAATCGCATTTTGGGTGAATGATCTGATAAGTGCGGATCGAAACAGCGGCTTGCCGCAGTCGTCATGGTTGCCAAGGGGCAAAGTGATGACGGCAGAGGCGCTGAAGGGCGTGTTCCAGGGCAATGAGGCAGCCTTCGCAACAGGCGGCGCAGCCTGGTACGACGGATTTATTCATGACGTGGGCCGGGTCGCCATCGAGATGGTGAAGTCTGGATACGCATCGGGCGGGAGTCCGTGTAACTACGTCCGAGCGGATCGCTACCTGATCGAGGATGGCACGATTACGGGTGTGGTGGCGACTGATACCGAGTCGCAAAGCGAGCTGACGATTCGGGCAAGCTTAATCATTGAGGCAACCGGCACCGCCCGTCCAAACCTCAGGGCCTCGATGACAGCTGACCTGCGTGCAGCTGATCAAGGCTGGCTTAAGGCGGTAAATCTCGTCCTCAAGAGAGAGCTTTCCGTCGACTATGCAATCGGGCTTAAAGCCAAACAGCCCACCGAAGAAGAATCCCGTTACTTCTTTTTTGCCCCGTACCGAGGCCATACGCTTTTCGGTACGTTTTATTTCTCGCTTCCCGATCGCGAGGCACCGCCCGCAGCGACAGCTGAGGAGATACGCCTGATGCTGGCGCATGCCCAGTCCTTATGTCCCGATTTAGAGCTGTCTGCGGACGATGTCAGCATGGTCCACACCGGGGTCATACCGGCGACGTCATCAGGACCGAACCGGAGGCTCGTCATGAAAACGTCGCCCTCCATCCGCTCGGGAACCGGCTCTGTTGGAGCGGAGAATTTAATTGAGGTGCAAAGCGTTAAGTACACCGAGTCGCTCGACGTCGCTTCGCGGGTCGCGCAACAGGCCGCAAAATATCTTAATCGTGAATACCAGAGCCGCAATCCAGAGCCGCTAGCGGCAAGCGAGTTAACGAGTGCTCTCACGCCTGAAGCTGTTGCCGAGCGCGCGGTTCATGATGAGATGGCCGTACACCTCACTGATTTAATTTTGAGGCGGACCTCACTTGGGGAGTTATATGTGCCGCAGGAACGAGAGTTGCGGCCTTATCTTGATGCCATGGCCGCGGCCGCATCGTGGGATGAGGCTCAAATTGAATGGGAATCGGAGCGTCTGATGCGCCACTACCAGGCCATGGGATGGAGCGCGTCAGCAACCCGGAACCGTTAGCTCGGATCGTCCTAGATCAGCTTACGGATTTTCTCCAAAAGCTCGCTGTTGATAGCCCTGCTCCCCGACTGCGCTCGGTTCCGATAACGTCGCTCCGCCGGTAGCCGCACGCCTTCCAACGAGGCGAGAC